>CADCPJ010000353.1 GCA_902803245.1 uncultured Lachnospiraceae bacterium
AAAGAAAAGGCTGGTTCACATCACAGGAAGCATGACCAAGCCTGGATGTCCGTATGATAACAGATGTATGGAAAGCTTTTTCGCAAGTATGAAAAAAGAGTATATTTCTCGGAAGGAATATGATACAATAGAAACGGTAAAGAAAGATGTATTCTATTATGTGGAAATATTCTACAACCGAAAACGCCTGCACGGAAAAACTGCAATAAAATGGCCTAATTAAACGAAAAATGTTGGACAAAAAAACACAGTGTCCAATCGCAGTCAAGTCACTGGCTTGCGTCACGCCAAAGGCGGCCTTGACAACGATTGTCCACGGTGCTATGTTAGGGAACAAGGGATCTGCAGATCCCATGAAAATCAAATGGAAACTGGTATGCATATGGAAGCATTGACCCACTAACTTTTGACATACCAGCCAAATCAGCAGAATATAGAAAAGTATGTTGTACCCCTCGACGTGTGACGAGGGGTACAACGGACATTAGGGAGAAATGTGAAAATATGCCGGCATATCTTGCTATAGATCTCGGGACCACAGGGTGCCGCAGCATGGTATTTGACAGCGCCTTGAACATCCTCGGGAGCGCGTATGAGGAATACGGTCTTGTGACCGGCGACGGAGGCCTGGTGGAGCAGGACGCGACCCTGTGGTGGGAAGTGACCATGCGTACCGCGAAAAAGGCCATCGCCGAATCGGGACCGGTCCTTGTGAAGGGCATCTCCGTCAGTTCACAGGGGATAACCGTAGTGCCCGTCGACACGAAGCTGGAGCCTCTTTGCAACGCCATGAGCTGGCTGGACATCCGTGCGAAGGATGAGACAGAACAGCTCCTCCGGGAAGAGGGGGACAGGGTACTCTTTCTTCATACCGGGAAACACATCGACGCCGTATATACGCTGCCGAAGCTCATGTGGCTGCGGAACAGGCGTCCGGAGATATTCGAAAAAGCATACAAACTGCTGATGCCGATGGACTATCTTATCGGGAAGCTTACCGGAAGATGCGTCACCGACCACTCCATGGCATCGGGAACGCTCATGTATGATCTGAAGGATTCATGCTGGAGCGGAAGGATACTTGATAAATACGGCATACCGGAGGAAAAACTGCCCGATATACTCTGGAGCGGTGAGACCGCGGGGACGGTCCTGCCGGAGGTGGCCGATGAGCTCGACATCAGCAGGGACTGCACTGTCGCCGTCGGAGCCCAGGACCAGAAGTGTGCTGCCTTCGGGGCGGGGCTTGAAAAGGGCGTCATGACCGTGTCTCTCGGGACCGCCTGCGCCGTGACGAAGCTGTGGAGCGAGCCGAGGCCGGGTCTTTTCAGCGAGGTCGGCTGGTGCGGATACGTACACAGGAACGGATGGGTGACCGAGGGAGTGATCAATACCGCCGGCGCGTCGCTGCGCTGGCTGAGGGATCTCGCGTTCAGAGGCGAGGGATATGACGTCATTGACAGGGAAGCCGGAGAAGCGGTGGCCGCCGGCAGCCGTGTGATGTTCTTCCCGTACCTGAGCGATCCCGGTGCCGGAGGCGCCTTTACGGGCATAAATCTCTCCACAGATCGGGGATGCCTTGCGGCAGCGGTCCTTGAAGGAGTGGCATTCCGCATACGTTCCCTGCTTGAGAAGATGGACGCGTACGGCAGTACGGATTCCGTGGTGCTGTTCGGCGGCGGGGCGAAGAGCAGGCTATGGTCCCAGATCATTGCTGACATAACAGGGATGGCCGTCATGGTTCCAAAGACAGAGGAAGCGGCCGGAGCGGGAGCTGCAAGACTGGCAGCGCTCGGCTGCGGGGAATCTCTTCCGCATCTCGGGTATGACCGCATCTTCCGTCCTTCGGACAGGAAGGAAGCCTATGAGGAGAAATACCGCGCGTACCTCGGCGCCGAGGCTGTGATGAAAAAAAGCTGATTCATACAGGTGGTGATACTGTGCTGGTTATAGAAAACGCAAATGTCGTACTGGAAGACCGCATAATGCGAGGCGGTACCGTCATCGTGGAGGGAGACAGGATTGCCGGGTTAAGCAAGCGGTGCGTTCCGCATGACTGGGGAAACGCCGAAAGGTTTGACGCCCGGGGCCTTTATGTGGGACCCGGCTTCGTGGATATCCACGTCCACGGAGGAGGCGGGCATATGTTTTATTCGGAGCCCGGGAAGGCTGCGGAACATTTCCTGCGCCACGGGGAGACCACCGTACTTGCCACCCTTTATTACGATCTTACGAAGGAACGCTTCCTTGATGCCATTGGCAGGGTAAAAGCAGCGATGGCGGTGCAGGACGGGGGTCCGATCAGGGGATTCTATATGGAAGGGCCGTATATGAACCCGGCCTACGGAGCCAGCCCCGAAAAGAACTGCTGGAAAGGTGTGATACGTCCTGAGGACTATACCGGGATCGTAGACCTTGCCGGGGGTCTCGCGAAGGTCTGGGCGGTAGCGCCTGAACGGGACGGGGTGGAGGATTTCGTGAAATATGCGAAAAAGGTCAATCCCGGAGCAAGGATCGCCGTCGGACACAGCGAAGCCACGCCGGAGCAGATCCGCCGCTTAAGGGAATACGGGCTTTCCATAGCCACCCACTGCATGGACGCAACGGGCAGCAGAACCGAATGGGTGGGGACCCGCGGGTGCGGCCCCGATGAGGCCTGCATGCTGGACGATGACATGTATGCCGAGCTCATCTGCGACTCTCTTGGCGTGCATGTATGCCCGGACCTCATAAAACTTCTTATAAAGGTAAAGGGCTTCAGCAAGGTCATGCTCATAACGGACAGCTTCGTCAGCGGTGAAGCCCCGCCTGACAGGCTGAAGGACGTGCCGGATCTGTCATTTGACGGCGCAGGCAATCTTAGCGGCAGCCGGCTGACTATGGACATGGCGTGCAGGAACCTGGTGCGCCATACGGGATGTACAATGGAACAAGCCTTTCTCATGGCCTCGGGAAATCCGGCCAGAGCCATCGGGATGTACGGAGAGATCGGCTCCATCGCGAAGGGCAAAAGGGCAGATCTTGTCATATGCAATGAGATGTTCGATGTAAAACACGTGGTGATGAGCGGCAGGTTCATTACGCGCAGGGAGGATGATGATAATGCTTAAGGCATCGATGAAAAGAGTGGAGATAACCCCGCCTGAGGGACTTGAGCTGGCAGGGTATCCCCACTATCCGAGATATAATGAGGGATGTCACGATCCGCTGTACGCGGCGTGCATGTATATAAACAACGGCACCGCGGAGATATGCATGGTCACTCTGGACCTGCTGTTCTTCTCGAAAAAGCATGTGGCGGCGGTACGCCGTCTGACGGAGGAAAGAACCGGTATCCCCGGCGGACATATCATGATAAGCTGCAGCCACACACACTCAGGACCCTGGGCATCGGGAAGGCTCGATGTGGAAAGCCTTGAGGCGGGAAAGGAACAGCCACGGGAGTACGTTGAGGAGCTCATCTCAAAGATCGCCGGTCTTATCTCCGAGGCGAAAGAAGATGCATATGACGCGTCATTCGGATACGGGACTGCGATATGCGGAGCGGAATCCGGAGTCGGCGGCAACAGAAGGATACCCGGAGGCCCACACGACCCTCTCGTGAGCGTCATGGCCGTAAGGGACGCGGCCGGGACTGTCAGGGGCGCGATCGTGAACTATACTCTCCATCCTTCGTTCATCCATGAGTGGAGCAACGTATGCTCGGCCGACTACCCGTGCTATGTGAAACGCCAGTTCGAGGAACTTGAGCCGGGCGCGGTTACGGGGTTCGCCCAGGGAACGTCAGGGAACCAGTCCAGCCGGTATTACCGACACGGCGAGAGCTTTGACGAAGCGGAAAGGGTCGGAAGGACCATAGGAAAGGCAGCTCACATTGCGCTGCAGAACGCCGAATGGTCGGACGATATCGATATCGGCGCCGTGAGCGCCGAGATGAAGATAGAACTCAGGGATTTCGGCACGGAAGAGGAGCTGAGGGCCAAAGTGGCGGCGGACGAGGCGGTCTACAGGGATCTCTATTCAAAGTACGGAAAGTCGGAAAAGAGGGAAGAGTACTACCTGTGGCAGAATGCCAATCTGAAACTCCTGGGTTCAGAGGACCAGCTCGGATATGTCCTGATGAGAAAACGAGGCGTAAAAGTCGAGCTTCTCGGGGACGAGGATCCGGCGGAGATCCAGGTATTCAGGCTGGGAGGACTGTGCGTCATCGGCATACCGGGCGAGATATTCGTTGAATACGGATTGTACATGAAGGCTGTGTCCGGTTTCGGGACCGTCATAGTCAATGAGCTTGCCAACGGGTGCCTGCCCGGATACATGTATACACCGGAGTCTCTGGTAACGGGAGGCTATGAGACCGATACCTCCATGCTCAGCGAGGACTTCGGCATGAAAATGACAGATACGGCCATAAGGCTCGCGAGAAGCCTGAGGCGGAAGGAGATATGACTTATGTTCGGTGAAGTTTTCAATCACGAGTGGTATCCGTTCAAAGATCAGTCTGAGATCGACCGCGTAAGGAAGATAACCAAAGAGGATATACTGGCCATGGACGGCAGACACCCGTCCAACCCGAATATCCGGCTGGATGTCCTGAAGGATGAGGAGTTCGAGATGGTCATGTTAACTGACATGGTGAAGCGGATCATAGATTCGGACGTTAATGACAGGAAGTGCGTCATGGTGATGTGCAACCCGAACCCGACGTACCGCAAGGTGGCGTATATGCTTCAGGAACTGAAGGTCAACATGCGGAACGTGAAATTCTATATGATGGACGAGTGGGCGGACGAGGACGGTAATATCGCGCCTCTAAGCTACAGGGCCGGGTTCGGCCACGCTTTCCAGGAGTTCATGATAAAGAACATCCAGGGACTCGGGTTCAGGGAGGAAAATTTCATATATCACAGCAATGAGACGACGCCCGTGTTCACAAAGATGCTTGAGGAAGACGGAGAGGCTGACATAATCTATTCCGGTCCCGGATGGCCTGGGCATCTAGCTTTCATAGACCCGGTGGACGACTGGTTCAAGCCCACCATGGAGGAGTATCTGGAGCAGGGAGCCAAAGTGGCAAGACTGCATCCGCTGACGATAGCCCAGAACAGCCTTCACGGCGCCTTCGGATATTCGGGCGACATCTCAAAGGTCCCGCCGAAAGGGGCAATGATGGGGCCGCGGGATGCCATGAAGGCAAAGAACGTCCTCGATATGCACGGCATCACCACGGCTGGCACGAAAGTGACATGGCAGAGACTGACGTCGAGGCTGTGCATCTTCGGCAAGCCGGACCAGCATGTGCCGGCATCCATACTTCAGCTCCGGGACAAGCCCACGCATATGATAATGAGCGAGAATCTGGCTTCCACCATAGAACCGGACGACTATTTCCAGTACTGAGAGACCTCAAAACAAAACGGGGGGCTAAGTATAGTGGATTCTTCAAGGTATGATTTAATATCTATATAAAAACCTAGAGCACTTCTTGTGATTAAATGCAAGAAGTGCTTTTTACATTGTCGGGAATAAGATCAGAACCAGACCGCAGCGCTGAAACGTGAACAACTACACATGATAAGGGTTTTTGCAACAAATATACAAAGCTAAAAAGCGAACGCCGTCAGCCTTTCCAAGTATCTGAAAAAAAGAGTAAAGCCAAGCCCTTGACATTAGTTTCGGCATCTTTTTTGCCTGAACCTGTCTTGGACTTTTTTCTATTTTAGGCTGTTTATTTTGCTGCAGCTCCTTGTTTTTCATTGCTGTATACTCGATATTACGAATCAAAAATAGTTGTTGACAACAGTCTACACTTATGGTATACTTTGCTTGAGGTTGACAGGCGTCAACATGTAACAAGTATCATATCAAAGAGGAGAGAGGTCGATTTTCTCTCAAATACGAGTGAGAATCGACGGATGTACTATGGATCATATTATGTTATCAGATAGTGAGTGGAGGATCATGAAACAATTGTGGGAAAGGTCTCCATCCACCCTCGGGGAACTGACGAAGGCTCTGGAACCGGAAACAGGGTGGACAAGAGCTACAGTATTTGTTCTGTTAAAACGCCTTATAGCAAAGAATGCTGTCCGAATGGACGAAAACCAACGGTCTAACGTATATTCGCCGCTTATTGTCCGTGAAGATGTTGCACCGACTGAAACGGAATCGTTTCTGAACAGGGTGTATGACGGCAGCTTGGAAATGATGTTTTCATCTCTGACATCAAGGAAAAAACTATCAGCAGAAGAGATCGCGGAAATCCGGCAGATCCTTGACAGGGCTGAGAACAACGGAAAGGATTGATGGCATGATAGCATATATTGTTTCTTTGTCGCTTCTGATTTTAACAGTCATTCTTATCAGAGCTGTCTTCCGGAACAGTGTTTCCTCCAGACTGATTTATGCACTGTGGGCGGTGGTCATCATCAGAATGGTCCTTCCGGTCACTCTGTTCCATGTCAATGTGAGACTTCCCGAAACAATTTCTGCTCCGCAGACGGGTTATGCAGAACATGATTCTGCCTCTGTCGCAATACCCGATAATCATTCGGCGACTGATATATCTTCATGGCATGATGTTTCCGAGACATTATCGCCCGTAAAACCAGTGGAGCAGGGTACTGAAAGAGGAGATCAGCCAGCTGTCGAGATCAGGCCCGATAGCGAACCGGTCGCAGAATCTGCCGGAATGGACTGGAAACAGATCCTCAACGTAGCATGGGCAGCCGGGGCTTCGATTCTGGCATTATGGTTCATAACCACAGGGGTTTCGTTCAATGCAAAACTTGTAAAAAATCGGTCCCCTCTCGGCGAGTACAAAGGGAAAAAGGTTTATGTTTCCGAGTGCTCCGGAGTGCCCTGCATCGCGGGTATCGTCCCGAGTATATATATAACTCCAAGTACATCAAACAAAGAATCCGGACCGTTCGTCATACGACACGAATACATGCATATAAAACACGGGGATCATTTATGGTCCATTATCCGTGTTGCAGCACTGATAGTGTTCTGGTGGAATCCACTCGTGTGGGCTGCTGCAATTTTATCAAAGAGAGACTCGGAATTTGCGTGTGATGAGGCTGCTTCAGCTCATATGAATAATAAAGGACGCCTCAGATATGCGAGAGTTATTCTTGATACGACTCCGCAGAACAGACCTTTCGCAACGGGGTTGGGGAGCGCTCCTCTCAAGGAGAGGATTCTCAGGCTTACATCAGGAAGAAGAAATAAAGTGGTATGCCTGGCTCTTGTCATCATTCTGGGCTTGTGCGTAGTCGGGTGTTCTTTCGGATCTATCAGCAACAGTACCGATACTGGGAAGGACCAGACTGCAAGTGATACTATGCCGCCGAGCGAGACGACAGACACATATGATACAGCAGACTCAACGGATACATCAGACCAGACGAACGCAACTGACAGTGATACCGGGTCTTCAGATACGACCATACAGGAACCTGACACGGATGAACCGGTAAGCGGCATTGATTCAACATCTCCCGAATCCGAGGAACTTTCGCCGGACACAGACGAGCCGGTCAGTGATACAAACGGCAGCACAGTATCTCCTGAACCTCAGGAGCAGTGGGGCGTCAGCTACCGTCAGGAGGGTAACAGCATAAATGTCACATTCACTGTAGGCAGCGATTCAGACTCATGGTCGGGGTTCCTAAGTTCCGATAAAACCGATGTGACGATGGATACTATCTGGAGTATGGAAACAGCTACACCGGCTGAAGTCAGGATCGCATTCTACCCCGGAATGTTTCCTGAGCAGAGTACACTCAGGAGGCTCGTGTTCGAAACTCTGTCCAGCCTGCAGGTTCCGTCCCTGGCGGAAACATCGGATATATACAACACTCCCGATGTCAGGGAATCTGTGAGCAGGGTCTTCATCGTCATCCTCAACGATATGCTTGTCAGCGGTGACCTGTACCGCACTCAGGGAAACGGACATGCTGACTTCGTCTTCCGTTTCAGCGAAATTTTTGATGTCGGACCGGGCG
>CADCPJ010000354.1 GCA_902803245.1 uncultured Lachnospiraceae bacterium
CGGAAGGCGGGACTTGAACCCGCACGCCATTGCTGGCACTAGATCCTTAGTCTAGCTCGTCTGCCAATTCCGACACTTCCGCATCTGACCCAAAGAGCTGTGCTCTTCAAAGCCAACGATAGAATTATATATAATAGCTCACCGCTTGTCAATTCTTATTTTTATATTTTTGAATTTTTTCAGTATCCCCAAAATCAACACCAAAAATCAGAGTGAAAACCAGGCAGAGAACCTGTTCCCGGCGCAGCGGCCTTCATGCCGTCAGGTGCACCCATGCTTCCGGGTGCGCCGTTCACCTGTCAAAGAGGACAAACAGGTCGTGGTACATCACATACACCATCAGCGCCATGAGCAGGATCGCTGTAGCCGTCTGTATGGCGATCTCCGTGTTCTGCCTGACCGGCTTTCCGCGAATGGCCTCAATGAGAAGAAAGAGCAGCTTTCCGCCATCGAGCACCGGCAGCGGCAGCAGGTTCATCACCCCGATGTCGGCCGACAGGAAGATGATGAGACTCAGCATATTGAGAAGAACGACGAACGGACCGTCCGGCTTGCTCTCCTCATAGGTCGTGCCTACGACATCCGCCACTCCCACCGGTCCCGAGAGGTCATTTACGGAAAATCTCCCGGTGAAGATCGCGCCCAGCGAGCGTATGGTCGTGGTGATCCAGTAGCGCACCTCCACGAAGCTGTATTTCAGCACCCCCAGGGCATCCGTCTTCGTGCGCCCCATATTGTAGGCGAAACCGGTTATGACGTCCTCTCTCTCCCGCGGAGTCACCTTTACTTCGTACGGCTTGCCTCCGCGGTCTATGACAATGACCATCTCGTCCGCACCGACGGGATTTGCCGCAAAATAATCATTTAACTCCGCGGCAGTCCGGATCGCAGTCCCGTCAATCTCCGTAATGACGTCTCCGGCGCGGACCCCGGCCTCCTCGAGCGGAGAATTCGCGTGGACAGCCTGAACGACTGCCGGCTCGTCTCCCGGCGTATAGGTGAGGCCCATCATGTACCGCTTCAGAACCTCCGGATAGAATACCGCCTCCCCGCTCTCCCCGTCCCGGGTGTAGCGGATGCGGATCTCTTTGTCCGGGCTGTAATCGTGAAGCAGTTCCCACGCAGAGATATCCCTCCCGATGTCGACGTGATCCCCGTTAAAAGAAGTGACCAGGTCGCCTGTCTTAAGCCCCGCCTTCTCCGCAGGACTGTCCTTCGCCACATAAGTGATGGAGGCAGGGTCATAGCCCATGAAGGAAATGACGAAAATCGCGCAGAGAAAGGCGAGTATGAAGTTGAAGAAGGGCCCGGCGAAGATGATCGCCGCTCTCCGTCCGACCGAGGCCGCGGGAAACGACCCCTCCTCCGGAGCTTTCTCCTCTCCGTCCCCGCCCTCATCCTCATACTGATACATCCCTCTCATAAGGCACGAGCCGCCGAAGAGGAGAAGCTTCAGCGAGTAGCGGGTCTCCCCTCTCTTTGCGCTTAAGAGCCTCGGTCCAAAGCCCAGGGAGAACTCGTCCACGATCACGCCGTTCAGCCTGGCCACAACAAAATGCCCGAACTCATGGAAGAGAACGAGCAGTGAAATAATCAGAAATGCAAGAATCCACTTCAAATAAGAAAACCTCTCATTATGAAATTCCGCTGTTCAAAAAAATCTGGGTCAGAAAATAGATTCCGGGGGCAATGAATATCACGCTGTCAAAGCGGTCCATAATTCCGCCGTGTCCCGGGATCAGCGTGCCGTAGTCCTTGATCCCCTTCTCCCTCTTGATCGCCGATGCGGCGAGATCCCCGAAGATGGAGATGATCGCTCCCAGAAGGCAGATCAGCAGGTACCGGAAGGGGGCGCGGGCTCCGTCAAAGATGACCGAAAAGAGGATTCCGGCACATCCCGCGCCGATGATCCCTCCGACGGCACCCTCCCAGGTCTTCTTGGGGCTGAGCGTCGGCGTCATCTTGTGCTTCCCGAACTTTACGCCCGTGAAATAAGCCGCGGTGTCCGCCACCCAGGAAGACAGGAAGACCAGCCAGACCCGGATGATCCCGCCCTCCTCAATCCTTATGAGGTAGATAAAGCTCAGCATGAACGCAACATAGATAAAGCTGAACGACGCCGATACTGCCTGCTCGGCGCTTCTCTTCGGATAGTTGATCACGTAGAGCGCCATCACGGCGATCACGACGCAAGCAGCCGCCTCGCCGAAGAAGCGGTCGCCGAAGAAAATGAGCAGGGCGTAGTAGCAGGCGCAGCCTGCGAAAGCAGCTGCCGCCAGAGGGCCCGGATTTCGGATGTCCTCAAGGACCCCGAGAGCTTTCATGAGCTCATACATTCCCACCAGGGAGCAAAAGAGCAAAACTGCCGCCAGCACCGGTCCCCCGATGAGAATCGATATGAGAGCGATGGCTGCAAGAACGGCCCCACTGATCACGCGAGTCTTCATATGCAATATTCTCCAATTAAAAATGGTGCGGCTCACTGCCTCCCCCCCCTTAGAAAGGGTGGGCTTCAGCGGCCGAAATGCTCCTCGCAGAAGCACCTCACCTCGGACTCTATGTGAAGGATCTCCTCGACGGAAGGATCCTGCGTCACATGGTGACCTGCCATCGCCCCCTCGATGATTTCATAGATCTCGGGGAAGGTGATCCCCCCTGCCAGGAATCGGGCGTTGGCCCACTCGTTCGCCGCGTTGAATACACAAGGCATCGATCCCCCGGTCCGAATCGCGGATATGGCGAGAGGAAGACCCTTGAAGACGTCATTCCTTGGGGTATCGAAGTCAAGGTGCTTCAAAGCTGCAAAGTCCAGAGGTTTTGCCGGTGAGGGCAGGTGGTTCGGGTATGTGAGCGCATACTGGATCGGGATGCGCATGTCGGAGACGCCGAGCTGGGCGATCACGGATCCGTCCGCGTATTCCACCATGGAGTGAATGGTGCTCTGAGGCTGGATCACTACCTCGATCCGGTCCACATCCACGTCAAAGAGCCACCTCGCCTCGATCACCTCGAGGCCTTTGTTGACCATCGACGCCGAGTCGATCGTCACCTTCGGAGCCATGCTCCAGGTCGGGTGGGCCAGGGCTTCCTTCGCCGTCACGCAGTTCAGTTCCTCCGCGCTCATATGCCGGAACGGCCCCCCGGAAGCCGTAAGAATGAGTCTTCGGATGCGCGAATCCGCTTTTCCCTGCAGGGACTGGAAAATCGCAGAGTGCTCCGAGTCCACGGGAAGAATGTGCACTCCGCGCTCCTTCGCAAGCGGCATGATAATGTGGCCTGCCGTCACGCAGGTCTCCTTGTTGGCCAGGGCAATATCGCAGCCGGCTTCAATTGCAGCGATGGTCGGGCGGATGCCGATCATCCCGACGACAGCCGTGAGCGCGATATCCGCCCCGGAGGCAGCGCACAGTTCTGTAAGTCCGTCTATCCCCGAAAGGACAGTGACATCCAGGTCCCTTAAGCGGCCCTTCAGATCCGAAGCGGCCGTTTCATCGAAGACAGCCGCGAATTTCGGGCGAAACTCGCGGATCTGCTTCTCC
>CADCPJ010000355.1 GCA_902803245.1 uncultured Lachnospiraceae bacterium
CGAAATCACAGCGAAAACCATTCAGAAAACCAGTTCTCTGCCTGATTTTCACTCTGATTTCAGGGGTGCTGAATAGTTACATATTTTCTTGTAACTGCTCAGGAAAATGGCGCCCGTTCCCGCCGCACAAACAGGAGGTAACGCTTTGGATAATTTTATTTCGCATGCGCCATCTTATGCACAGATCGCGCAGGCTCTGGCAGCAGAATACTTCAGCATCTACTGTGTGGATATTGAGACAGACGGCTTCGTGGAATACGTCTCCCACAGGGATTTTAAGGAACTCCAGGTCGAGGTGGACGGAGAAAATTTCTTTGAGGCCTGCAGGAAGAACGTCGAGAAGGTCGTTCACCCCGACGACCGCGAGAGGCTTCTTTCTGCCATCGACAAGAAGCATCTCATCGAAGTGCTCCAGGATGCCCCCTCATTCCACGTCATATACCGGCTTCTCCTTACCAAAGGACCGGTCTATGTCAAGCTGACGGCGATGCTGTACAGCGACGAAGCGCACAGGTGCATCATTCTCGCATGCAGCGATGTCGACTCCCAGGTGAAGACCGAGACGAAGTACAGCGAGGAGCTCGGGCTCAGCGGGAAAGAGTCCGACAGGGACCTTCTCACCGGCGTCAAGAGCAAATCCGCCTTCACAAAGTCCGAGGAGCTCTACAGCGAGCGCATATCCCGCCTCGACGATCTGGATTTTGCCATCGCAGTCTGCGATGTCAACGACGTCGATGCGGTCAATACCCGTCTGGGACGGAAGGCAGGGGACCTCTACATCAAGGAGGGCTGCGCCCTCATCTGCACCATCTTCTGCCACAGCCCCGTGTTCCGGATCAGCGGGGACAAGTTCGCCGCCATTTTAGAAGGCCAGGACTTTGAGCTGAGAGACGAGCTCCTCAACAAGCTGTCCCTCCGCAACCGCATCAACGAGAACACGGGCAGCGTCATCGTGGCAGCCGGCCTGTCCCGCTATCTGCGCTCCAAGGACCTGTCCTTCCATGACGTCTATGCGCGCGCCGAGGAGGCGATGTACGCGAACAAGGCGGAGCTGAAAGCCCGCGCCGAACAGCGCCGGAAAGGCTGAAAAGGCTGAAAAGGCTGAAAAGGCTGAAAAGGAGCTGCGATAAGACAGAAAAGGAGAGCCGTCAGGCTCTCCTTTATCAGTTCACCGGCAAAACGGCGAAATGCACTTATTCCTCAGGCTCGATCAGTCCGTATGTCCCGTTCTTCCTGCGGTAGACCACATTCGTGCGGTCTGATTCCGCATTCACGAAGACGAAGAAGCTGTGTCCGAGAAGCTCCATCTGCACGCAGGCATCCTCCGGATACATCGGCTTGATGTCGAACTTCTTGCTGCGGATGATGCGGATCTCGTCCTCCTCATCGTAGTCATGCTCGATATAAGCCTGCTGGAAGTTGCCCCCGGACTGGTGCTTGTCAATGATCTTGGTCTTATACTTGTGCAGCTGTCTCTCGATGACTTCTTCCACGAGGTCGATGGAGACGTACATGTCGTTGCTGACCTGCTCGGAGCGGATGATGCTCCCCTTCACGGGAATTGTGACTTCTATCTTCTGCCTCTCTTTCTCGATCGAGAGCGTTACATTGACCTTCGTATCCGGTGTGAAATAGCGCTCAAGTTTGCCGAGCTTGTCCTCCACGGCTTTTCTGAGATTATCGGTGATTTCGATGTTTTTTCCATAGATCACAAAGTTCATACGGGTCACCTCGCCATGATATATTTTAACGAAAATTCAGGCAATTTTGTCCTTGTTTTCGTTAAATTCATTATACTCGAAGAGTTTGCCATTGTAAAGTAAAAGACTAAATAAGGCTCCTGTATGGCAGCGTCCCTCCGTAAAGGTCGAGTGCCGAGCCCACCGTGTAGTCAAGAAGCCCCTCCGAGACCTCCCCAAGATGCCGGATGTCTTCAAGGGAGCGGATCCCGCCCGCATAGGTGATCCTGCACGAATAAGCTGCCGCGGCCCCGCTGAGGATGGACAGAAGTCCCTCGTCCATCCCGCTCCCCTTCCCTTCCACATCCACGCCGTGGACGAGAAACTCGTCGCAGGACGCGGAGAGTTCATAAAAGAGCTGCTCCGTCACCCGTATGCCGCTCATCTTCTGCCAGCGGTCCGTGCAAATGAAATAGGAGGGATCGTCTCTGTCCTTCCTCCTGCAGGAGACGTCGAGCACGATGTGTTCCCTTCCGACGCGGTCTTTCAGGCGCTCCAGGCGATCGCAGGCGATTCTCCCGTCCACAAACACGTAGGATGTGACGATCACGTGGCTCGCTCCGGCATCGATCCACTCCTTCGCGTTCTCCGCCGTGATCCCTCCGCCGACCTGAAGGCCCCCGGGATAGGCTCCAAGCGCGCTTTTCGCCTCGGCCGCCGTAGCGGGGTAGTGCTCCGAGGACTTTCCGTTCAGAAGGATGACATGGCCTCCGGTCAAACCGTCATCGCGAAAAAGGGCCGCGAGCTCCGCGGCGCTCCTCTTAGCGACATAGTTCTCGCAGGCCTCATCTCCGTCGTCCCTTAGGGAGCTCCCGACGATCTGTTTCACTTTTCCGTTGTGAATATCAATACATGGACGAAATTTCATCTTGAAGGCACCTCTTCCTCCCGTCAGCAAAAGGTGACAATGGGGACAGTCCCCATTGTCACCTTTTTTCACATTTTTACATCACCCGATCACATCCGACATGTCGTAGAGCCCCGGGCCCCTGCCGGCCAGGAACTTCGCGGCGGCAAATGCGCCCTTTGCGAAGATCGCGCGGGAGTAGGCGGTGTGCTTCAGTTCGATCACTTCATCCTGTCCCGCGAAGAGGACGTCATGGACGCCGACAATCGTTCCGCCGCGGACGGAAGAGATCCCGATCTCCTTCGGATTCCGGCTCTCCATCCTCTCGTGCCTGCCGTAAGTGTATGTATAGTTCTCCCCGGCGCCCTCCGCGATGCTTTCAGCCAGCATGAGGGCCGTCCCGCTCGGGGCATCCAGCTTTCTCCTGTGGTGCTCCTCGATGATCTCCGGGTCAAATCCGTTTGGCGTAAGGACCTTCGCGGCGTCCCGGATCAGCTTCATGAGAAGGTTGATGCCAAGGGACATATTTCCCGAGCGGAGGATCGCGACCTGACCGGATGCCTCCCGGATGGCATTTACCTGACCGTCGCTCAGCCCCGTCGTGCAGATCACCATGGGAATCGACCGCTCGGTGCCGTAGGCGATCAGGGCGTCAACCGCAGATGCCGTCGAGAAATCCACGATGACATCCGCCGCCTCCGTGCACTCACAAAGCGTGCGGTAGACCGGGAAGTCCTGACAGGCCTCCCCGAAGGCGTCCACGCCCGCGACGATCTTCACATCCGGATCCGCCGACGCAATCTCAGAAACCACGCGGCCCATATGTCCGCACGCGCCGTGGAGAATCACACTGATCATATCTCTTATGCCTCCTCCCTGCAGCCACTTCTGCTGCAGATGCCTGACTTACTGATGCCCTGCGGGGCATCATGCTCTGTCTCCTTATGACGGAAACGGACACTTGGAGTCCGCTTAAAATCCATATTCGGGAAGTATTTCCTTCAGAGCACACCGTACTCGATCATCGCCTGTTTCAGCAGCTCCTGATGATCCGCCTCCATCACAGTCAGCGGAAGTCGCGGAGCGCCCACTTGGAAGCCCTGGAGACTCAGAGCGGCCTTGACCGGAATGGGATTGACCTCACTAAAAAGCTGCCGGATGAGCTTAAGAGCCCTGATCTGAAGCGCAGCGGCCTTTGTGTAGTCGCCGTTCAGGCAGGCCTCAGTGATGTCGTGCGTCTGCCTCGGAGCGACGTTGGAGAGAACCGAGATGACCCCGATGCCGCCGAGCGACATGATGGGCACGATCTGGTCGTCATTTCCCGAATAGACGTCGAGGCTTCCCGCGCTCAGCTCGATGGTCTCAGCCACCTGGCTGATGTTGCCGGATGCCTCCTTGATGGCGGCGACATTTTTCACGTTTTTGCCGAGCCATGCAGCAGTCGCCGGGAGGATATTGGAGCCCGTTCTCGAGGGCACGTTATAAAGGATGCTCGGGATATTGACGGACTCCGCTATGGTCTTAAAATGCTCCTTAAGCCCGTTCTGCGTCGCCTTGTTGTAATACGGCGCCACGAGAAGCAGGCCGTCCGCGCCCGCCTTCTCGGCCTCCCTGGACATCATGACCGCGTGGGCGGTATTGTTCGATCCCGTTCCTCCGATCACCGGGATGCGCTTCGCCGTCTTCTCCACCGCGAAGCGGATCGCCTCGATGTGCTCGTCGTCGTCGAGGGTCGGCGCCTCGCCCGATGTCCCCACCGCGATGATGGCGTCCGTGCCGTGGGCGATCTGGTCCTCGATCAGCTCGCCGAATACCTCATAGTTGATCTCTCCGTTTTCCTTCATCGGCGTCACGATGGCCACGCCGGCGCCCTTAAATATTGCCATATCTGGTCTCCTTCTCGAAAAGAGTGCCTTATTTGTCCCACTGCTGCAGTCATTGTTACAGTCGTTATAGAACAAAACTATATCATCACTGAAGCGGTCACTGCAAGATAGTTTCGCTCCTTATCGGCAAAATGCGGCCGCTCATCTTAAGCCGCTTGTTTTAAGCTGCTCATATTCAGCGGCTCATCTTAAGCTGCTCGTTTTAAGCCGCTCATCTTAAGCCGCTCATATTCAGCGGCTCATATTCGCGCGCTTCCGGAGCCTCGAATCGAGGATCTTTTTCCGGATCCTGAGCGAATTGGGCGTGACCTCAAGGAGCTCGTCCGTATCTATGAAATCCATCGCCTGTTCGAGCGACATGATCCTCGGCGGCGTGAGCGTCAGGGCTTCGTCCGCGCTGGAGGACCTGGTGTTGGTCAGGTGCTTCGTCTTGCAGACGTTGATCTCGATCTCCTCCGGCTTTGCGCTCTCGCCGACCACCATGCCGGCATAGACCTTTGTTCCCGGCGTAATAAAGAGCGCGCCCCTCTCCTGGGCCGCAAACAGCCCGTATGTCACGGCCTCACCCGCCTCGAATGCGATGAGCGACCCGTTCTTCCTGTAGCTGATGTCCCCCTTGTAAGGCGCATAGCCGTCAAATGTCGTGTTGAGAACGCCCGTCCCTTTTGTCGCGGTGAGGAAGGGCCCGTGGAACCCGATCAGGCCGCGGGAGGGAATCCCGAACTCGAGCCTCGTCGTCCCGTCCGCCAGGGTGCTCATGCCCTGCAGCTCCCCTTTTCTCTCGGCAAGCATGCTGATCACCGTTCCCGAGTAATCCTGGGGGACGTCCACATAGGCGATCTCTATGGGCTCCAGCTTTCTCCCCTGCTCGTCATTTTTGAAAATGACTTCTGCCTTGCTGACCGCAAACTCGTACCCTTCGCGCCGCATTTTCTCGATCAGGACGGACAGGTGCAGCTCGCCTCTGCCGGCCACGCGGAAGGTGTCGGTGCTCTCCGTGTCGGAGACGCGCAGGGATACGTCCGTGTTCAGCTCCCTAAGGAGCCTCTCCCGGATCTGTCTCGATGTGCAGTACTTGCCCTCAAGTCCCGCGAACGGGCTGTCGTTGACAATGAAGTTCATGGCGATCGTGGGCTCGGAGATCTTCTGGAAGGGAATCGCCCTGATGCTGTCCGCGGAACAGATCGTGTCGCCGATCTGGAGGTCGCCGATTCCGGAGATCGCCACAATCGAGCCGATCTCCGCCCTCTGGACGTCCACCTTCTTCAGCCCGTCGAACTCGTAGAGCTTTGTGATGCGGGTCTTCTCCTTCACTTCGGGGTTGTGAAAATTCACCCGGACAATCTCCTGTCCCACGGCGATGGAGCCGTTGTCCACTTTGCCGATTCCGATGCGCCCCACATATTCGTTGTAATCGATTGTGGAAATGAGCACCTGCGTTCCGCTGTCCGGATCACCTTTCGGCGCCGGGATGTATTCAAGAATCGTGTCAAAGAGAGGCTTTAAGTCCACAGGGTCGTCCCCGAGGTCGCGGACACAGGTGCCCTCTCTCGCCGATGCGTAGAGGAACGGGCACTCCAGCTGGTCGTCGGAGGCGTCGAGATCCATCATGAGCTCGAGCGTCTCATCCACCACCTCCTCCGGTCTCGCCTCCGAGCGGTCGATCTTGTTGATGCAGACGATGACCGGGAGGGAGAGGTCAAGGGCCTTTTTCAGCACGAACTTCGTCTGGGGCATCGTTCCCTCAAATGCGTCCACAAGCAGGATCACGCCATTCACCATCTTGAGTACGCGCTCCACCTCTCCTCCGAAATCCGCATGCCCGGGCGTGTCGACAATATTGATCTTCACGCCGTTGTAAGTGATTGCGGTGTTCTTGGACAGGATCGTGATTCCGCGCTCCCTCTCGATGTCGCCGGAGTCCATGACCCGCTCCTCCACTTCCTGGTTTTCGCGGAAAGCGCCGCTCTGCTTCAGCATGCCGTCCACAAGGGTCGTCTTGCCGTGGTCGACGTGGGCGATAATCGCGATGTTACGGATATCCTCTCTTACTTTGACACTCATCTTCTCCTGATCCCTTTTTCTCTTCTTCGATTCTCTTATTCTGCCCCCCGATCTTTGATCGGGGGAGCCCGTCGCGGCTTTGAGCGACTTCAAAGCTTCTTCTTTATGAAGAAGCTTCCTTTTTTTACAACCGGTATACTATAGCACGATTTCCCGGCAGTGGCAAGAAAATGAGCCAGGGAGAATCCTCCCTGACTCTGTACTTTCTGACTATATGCCTGCCGGCTCTTTACCTGCCGACCACATGCGGGCTCCTCTTTCTGCGGAGTTTCCGCCCTTATCCCAGGCAGTTTTCGGATCCCTGAGTCCTTAGTCCCAGGCGGCCTTCGGATCCTTGAGGCCTTCTTCCTTTGACTTGTTGAGATCACAGCCGTCGGGGTAGAACGCGTAGTACTGTCCGCCCGCTTCCAGGTCGTAGCCATAAGCCTCGGCGAGTTCCGACACCGTCACGCACTTATAACCCATATCGATGAGCGCCGCGATCGTCCGGTCGGCCGAATCCCCCGCGGGGGCGAAGAGGTCGTGCATGAGAACCACCGTGCCGTCCTTCACGTTATCGACGATCCTCTGATAGGTCTTGTCGGCGTCCTTGTGCTCCCAGTCCAGAGTGTCGAGGTCCCACTGAATCATCGGCTTTCCGGCATTCTCGATCAGATTTGCGGAAATGCCGCCGCCCGTGGGCCGCAGAAGCTTCGTAGGCTCGCCGGTGATGTCGCTGATCACCCGGTCGTTGTGGGCAATCTCCTCCTGAATCTCCTCCCCGCTCAGCTGGTTGAGCCAGGGGTGGTCGTAGGTGTGATTCGCGGTCTCCATGCCGAGATCGTACTCTCTCTTCACGAACTCCGGGTAGATCTCCGCCTGGTTGCCGACGATGAAGAAAGTCGCTTTCTGTCCGTATTTCTCCAGTGCGTCCAGTATCTTAGGAGTGGCGGACTCGGACGGACCGTCGTCATAGGTCAGCGCCACCAGCTTCTGGTTCTTCGTCGGATCCACGATCCCCGTCATGTCAAAATATGTGTCCTTCACCTGGCCCGTGTTCACCCAGCCGGTGGCCATATATCCGCTGTCCTTGAAGTAGTATCGCTGGCCGTCGAGGGTCTTCCATCCGCTCGTGAAAATGGTGTTGTCGTCGTTTAAGTAGTACCAGCCGCTCTCGTTGACATTCCATCCGACGCTGCCCTTTACCGAGTCGGAGACCACTTTCTTTACGGCGGTGTCCGTGGCGTATTCCTCCGCCACCGGTATCTCCTCTTTCGCGACCGCTCTCTTCTTCGGGCGGTTCATCAGCGCGTGGGAGGCAACCGCAATCAGCAGCACGCCGGCAGCTGCTCCCCCCGCAATTGCGATGAGGCGCAGGCGCTTTTTCCTTTTCCGCTTCTCAATTAACTGATCTCGTGTCATGACGCGTGTCCCTTACCTGAACACATATGTGGTTCATTTTATAGTCGTTAACGAAGTTGTCTTTCTTACGCAGAACAATTCGTTTTCCCTATATGCAGTTAATCCAGGCAATTGCCTTCGGTAAATACTAAGGTTAACCAGTATATCTGCATACGAAGTATCATTCAATTTCTATCCGTACACGTGTACTAAAGTATACTTCCTGCTCACAAAAACGTCAATACGGGACGGATCCGGAGAAATTCCCCGGATCCGTCCCATTTCATTTCTTTTTTGAGAGTTTTCGCTTTTGAAAATCTTCGTCTGTTATGTAAATCTCCGGATGGAGATGATCGACTTGTAGTCGGCTGAGCGGTAGTCGGTGATTCCGGTCGATTCGCTCTGCGCCTCGATGATCCCGCCCGATCCGTCGTAGATCGCCACGTGCCCGCTGTAGACAATGACGTCGCCCGCCTGCGCCCTCGAGAGCGATCCGACGGAGCTGCCGGCCCCGGCCCACTCGCCGGAAGTGAGGTATCCTCCGCTGTAGGCGCCGCAGTTTGAGAGAACAAGGTACACGAAGTGTGAGCAGTCACAGCCGCCAGTCAGGGAATTGCCGCCCCACTCATAAGGGTTTCCGACGAACTGGCTCGCATAATCCGCTATATAATCGCCTGAGCCGGATGATCCGCCGTAGTCCTCGTCATCATCGTAATCATCCTCGTCATAGTCGTAATCATCTTCGTCGTAATCGTAGTCGTCCTCGTCGTAATCGTCCTCGTCCTCGTCGTAGTCGTATTCGTCGTAGTCGTAGTCGTCCCCGTCGTAATCGTAGTCGTCCCCGTCGTAATCGTAGTCGTCCTCGTCGTAGTCGTAGTCGTCGTAGTCGTCGTAGTCCTCGTCCCCGCCGTTATCGTAGGAGTCGTAGTCTCCGCCGTAGTCCTCGTCCCCGCCGTTATCGTAGGA
>CADCPJ010000356.1 GCA_902803245.1 uncultured Lachnospiraceae bacterium
ACTGTCCCCCATTGAAACCCGCAGCAAAAGATGATACTGTGGAAGCGCAGCAAAAAACGACTCAAATCGCTCCCTTCTTTGACGGGGATGCGTGACAGCCGAGCGGGGAATATGCCCGGGATGGTGGAAATATGGAGAGTATCAAAGAACGATTAGAAGAAGCAAAGGCATTTCGGAAAAAGACTTCCCGCACGGACCTCGGGATGTGGAAGGTCGAGACGGGGCGCAAGGTCGTGGAGGAGCTCACCCTCATGCAGGAGAAGACGAGGCATGAAAAGCTGATCCCGGTGAGGAGGGAGCGCATGTCCGCATCGCCCTTCGCTTTCTTCAGGGGATCCGCGGTGATCCAGGCGCATGATCTGAGCACGACCCCGGGAACACCGTTCAGGGTGCAGGCCTGCGGGGACGCGCACATCTGCAACTTCGGCATCTTTGCGTCGCCGGAGCGCCGGCTCGTCTTTGACATCAACGACTTCGACGAGACGCTTCCCGCTCCTTTCGAGGTGGATGTCAAGAGATTCTTCGCGAGCATTGAGATCCTCGGCCGACAGAGGATGTTCCCGAAGGAGCAGCGCGAAGCGGCAGTTTATGACGCGGCCGCATTCTACCGGAGATCCATGCTCGAATTTGCGGAGATGGGCAACATGGAGGTCTGGTACAAGCATCTCGACATCGAGTCTTTACTGCATAACAACACCTACGTGCAGGACAAAAAGCAGTTGAAGGAGATCCGCGAGACGATTCGCAAATCGCTCGGAAAGAACAGCGAGCGCGCCGTCAGAAAACTGACGGAGACCGTGGACGGGAAGCTCAGGATAAAAAGCAATCCTCCGATCATCGTCCCCTTAAGGGATCTCATGGGAGAGGAGAAGGAGATCTTTGATTTTCATCACAACATAAGGACTGCGATCAACCTCTACAAGGAATCCCTTCCGGAAGAGAGGCAGATCCTCCTCGACCAGTATGAGCCTGTGGAAATGGCGCACAAGGTGGTGGGGGTCGGGAGCGTAGGCAGGCAGGCCTGGATCCTGATCCTCATGGGAATGAGCGACAATGACCCGCTGGTGCTCCAGATCAAGGAGGCGGAGGCTTCCGTCCTTGAACCGTATTACGGAGCGAGCACATATGATAAATGCGGGCAGCGCGTGGTAGCCGGCCAGCGCTTCATGCAGACAGCAGGAGATATCCTGCTCGGCTATGTGAAGCTGAAGGACCTGAAGGGCAATCTGAGGGACTACTACGTGAGGCAGCTCTGGGACTCCAAGGGTTCCATCGACATAGAGTCCCTCTCTCCCGACGGATACCGCGGCGTCTCGCTGGCGTGCGCCTGGACACTGGCCCACGCCCACGCAAAGACGGGGGACAGGCACGCGATTGCCGCCTACCTCGGAAAAGGAGCGGCCTTCGAGGAGGCCATGGTGTCGTATGCAGCAGCGTATGCCGACCAGAACGAGGCCGACTACGAGGTGTTCCTCAAGATGCAGTGAATATCTGCAGGCACACATCTGACAATTCCGCCTTCAATTTGGGCGGAAATTCCTGTATACTGAAGATGCAGGAACACGAAGTGCAACTGATAAAGCTTTAAGGAGAGATGAATCGCCATGAAGACGGATGTCATAGTCGTATCAAGTGACGGAGATAAGATGGAAGAGGCCCTCACCCTCGCCGAGAAAGTCGCGCTGTACAAGGGCCTGCCGGCGAGAGCAGCCCTGCAGCTCAGGCTCCTTTCTGAGGAGGCGCTCGGCATGATGCGCTCGATCACGGGGAACCGGAAGGGAAAATTCTGGATAGAGGACATGGAGGATGTGTACCAGCTGCACCTCCAGGTGGACACGCCGATGGACATGAACAAACAGGAGCAGCTTCTGTCTGCGTCCACGAGCGGGAAAAATGAAGCCGCAAAAGGATTCATGGGCAGAATCCGGGCTTTCTTCGAGCCGCTCAACTGGTCCGACGCGCCCGTTATCACAAATGCCGAGGGGATGGATCCCTATGTCTCCTGGTCGATGAACTCCTACAAGAAGGCGGTGGAGAAGGAACTGAATCAGGATCACGAGGGCGCGGCCGAGGCCTGGGACGAGCTGGAGAAGTCCGTGATCTCCAACATCGCCGATGAAGTGAAGGTCAGCATAAAGGGCCGGACCGTGGAGATGATCATTTTTAAAAGATTTTGAGGTGATTCAAGGAAAAGGTGGCAATGGGGCATTATCCCCAGTGTCACCTTTCTCAAAGGAGACGTAAGAATCATGAGAACCGTAGTAGCGAAATTCGGGGGAACTTCCCTCGCGGATGCCAATCAGTTTCGGAGAATCAGGGAAATCATCGAGAAGGATCCGGACAGGAGGTACATCGTCGTATCGGCGCCCGGAAAGCGCTTTGATGAGGACATCAAGGTGACCGACCTGCTCCTTAAGTGCCATGAGGAGGCGGCGGGGGGAGGCGACTTTGAGGGCAGCCTTTATGAGGTCGGGGAGCGATTCCGGGGGATACTGACCGGCCTTGAGCTCAGCTTCCCGCTTGACGAGGAGCTGGACCTGATCCGCTCCCATCTCCTTAGCGCTCCGGAGCGGGACTACACCGCGAGCCGCGGGGAGTACCTGTGCGCGAAGATCATGGCCGCCTATCTGGGGTTTACATTCGTCGATCCGGAGTGGTGCGTCTCATTTGACGAAAGCGGAAGCCTCGACGAGACGATGACGAGGAGGGCGCTCGGGGCATCACTCCGGCCGATTGAGCGCGCCGTGATCGCCGGTTTCTACGGGGCGGATACAAACGGTGTCGTCCGCACTTTGAGCAGAGGCGGGTCCGATGTCACGGGGAGCCTCGCCGCTGCGGCGATCAGGGCGGATCTCTACGAGAACTGGACGGACGTGCCCGGCCTCCTCGCGGCGGATCCGGGGATCATTCCCTGCCCGAGGACGGTCCGGTATGTCAGCTACAGGGAGCTTCGGACGCTCTCCTATATGGGCGCATCGGTCCTTCACACGGACGCCGTCATGCCCGTCTCGGACATGGACATCCCCATCAATATCCGGAACACCAACAGCCCGGAGGAGACGGGTACGTTCATCGTCAGGAAGCTCCCGAAGAACGAAAAGAAATACCCGATCATCGCCGTGGCCGGACGGAAGGGAATGTCCGTGATCCAGGTGGAAAAGGTGATGGTAAGCGACGAATCCGGCTTCTCGGCGATTATCCTGGATATCCTGAAAAACAGGCAGCTCCCGTTTGAGCAGTGCCTGACCGGCATCGACTCGGTCACGCTCGTCATCAAAAGCGACCTCTTAAATCTCTGCAAGGAAGACCTCTTCCGCGAGATCCGGGAGACTCTGAACCCCGATTACATCGGCTTAAAAGAGAACCTCTCCATGATTGCGGTGATCGGGGAGAAGGGAACGGAGACCTGCGACGCCAACGTGCGCGTCCTGCAGTCCGTCACGCAGGCAGGGATTCCGATCAGCACCATCAACCAGGGCGCCGGC
>CADCPJ010000357.1 GCA_902803245.1 uncultured Lachnospiraceae bacterium
GAGGATCTCGAGGAACTGGTTCAGCATGCCCTTGTCGTAGAGGAAGATCAGGTTGAAGAGGAGGCCGAGGGCGGTCGCCGAGATCACAATCGGAAAGAAGTAGACGGTCCGGAAGACCTGCGTCCCCCGCCCGATGTTGTCCACTAAAAGTGCCAGGACCATCGCGATGCCTACCTGCCCGATGATCGTGACGGCGATCATGATCGCGGTATTTTTGAGGGAGGTGAGAACCTGCGGATCCCCGATCATCTTCAGGTAATTTTTATACCACGGGTCGTTCCAGTTCGACGCCGTCTCGCCGAGTGACCTGATGGACATGAAGCTGTTTATGATGTTCATGACGAATGGGTAAAAGAGGTATACTCCCAGAAGTGCAAACGCGGGGAGCAGGAAGAGCATGAGGCTCTTTTTGTTCTTGTAGATGTTCACGGCTTCACTCTCCTTAAAATGCGGGCCCCCTGCATAAGCAACGAGCTTTTATGCAAAGGGCCCGCGATCATTCGCCTTTTAAGTTTTACGTGCCGCTTTCCCCGATCTTTTTGGAAAAAGCGGATCACTTATCATTCATTGGACTCGAGATAGATGTCGATGCCTTCCTGGACAGCTTCGGAGATATCGGCTGCTCCCGTGACCAGCTCGGGCATGCCGTCGAAGGTCGGGACGCGGCAGTCGCCGCTGAAGAGATCCTGGACCGCGCCGGTGAGGGAGGTGACTCCGCTCATCATCTGCATCGCCTTGATCTGGAGCTCGTTAAACTCGCTCTCATCCACTTCGGGGGCATCCTTTAAGGCGGAAGCCGTGTGCATCGCGAACTTCGGCACCACGTCATCGGAAGTCATGTACTCCACAAAGCTCACTGCCGCGTCGCGCTTCTCGTCGTCCTCCCAGGCCTTTCTCGTGATGTAGTAGCCCGAGGACATTCCTCCGATGAGGTCCGTCGTCTTGCGGTCTCCCTTTCCGGGGAAGTAGGTCACGTCGAAGTTGGCAAGCTTATCCGCATCGAGCGTGGAGGGGTCGTCCGGATCGGACTGGCAGGAGCCGACGATGCCGCCGACCTTCCAGGAGCCGTCCAGAAGGAACGCCGCCTTGCCGGACGTGAACATGGCGAAGGTCTCGTCGTCCGTCGCGGACAGCGTGTTTTCCGGGAAGTACCCTCTCTCATAGAGGTCCTTTATGTCCTCAAGGCCGGCCACCCATGCGCTGCCTGTCTCGTCGTCCGCTGCCATCGGGATGATGAGATGCGTCTCGGGGCTCTGTGCATTGAAAATGCAGTAGTCCCACCAGTAGTGAGGAATGTTGCCGAGCGCTGCGGCGATCGGGGTGTATCCCGCTTCCCTGATCTGCTCACAGTCGTCAAGGAACTCGTCCCACGTCGTCTCCGCTGTCGGCATTTCCACGCCGGCCGCGTCAAGGACTTCCCTGTTTACGAACATCGCCTCCCAGTAGCCGTTGACCGGGATCGTGTACTTTTCGCCGTCCGCCGTCGACGCGGGAACGAGGTCCATGTTCTGGTTGTCGGCGTACTCCGGATAGGATTCCCTGATCTCATCGATGGAAACCACCTTGCCGGCCTTCACGAAGCTGTCGGCATCCGCGCCCGTGAAGAAGAAGAGGACGTCCGGCTCGCTCCCGAGCTCGAAGTCGCTGACGACATTGGCCTTGAAGGTCTCGTCCGAAGTCGCGGAGGTATCGACGACCGTGTTTCCCGTCTCCGCCTCCCATGCGTGATAGGCGTCCTTGAAGTTCTGCGCGTTGGTGTCCTCACCAGCAAATGTGGAAGTGACCGTGATCTCCGTGGAATCCGCCATGACGCCGGCGGCACCAAGAGACATCACCATCGATGCGGCGACGATGCTTCCGAGAATCTGTCCTGTGCGTTTTTTCATCATTTTTCCCTCTTTTCCTGAAAATGAACCTGCACCTAAACAGCCGGTGCTCCGATTATTAAGGAGACGGCGCGAGAAAAAGCGGCTCTCTTATTTGCCCATCCCCTTGTGCTGGTTTTAGCATACAGGAAGGACTGCCTGTGCGAAATTGTCATATTTGGTTATTTTTGATTATAATTGTGCAAACGGTGTTCCCCTTATTGTCAGTATTGAACTGAAGTCCGCTGCCATTTCCGTAGATAAAATGAAGCCTCCTGTGCACGTTCCGGATCCCGATCTCGACGGAGCGGAGCTCGTCCGCGCAGTTGTCCTCGTCTGTCAGCAGCACCCCGATCTTCCGCCGGTCTTCCTCCGACAGCTCTCCGCTGTTCTTCACCGAAATCGTGAGGCCGCC
>CADCPJ010000358.1 GCA_902803245.1 uncultured Lachnospiraceae bacterium
AGCCGCATCGGGCTGAAAAACTGTGCAGGCTGAGAAGCCGCATCGGGCAACAATCCATGCAGGTTGAGAAGCCGCATCGGGCTGAAAAACTGTGCAGGCTGAGAAGCCGCATCGGGCTGAAATGACAGCTGGCCGGGATGTTCGGCATCCCGTATGCCGGGGGCAGAAACGCGACTTACATAAGTGGAGGAAATCTTAAGTGGATATCTTTTACAGGATCATCTCGCTGCTTGGCGGATTAGCTCTCTTTCTCTACGGCATGCGCATCATGGGGGACGGCCTGAAGAGCAGTTCGGGCGGAGCCATGAAGGCCGCGCTTGCCCGCGTCACCACGAAACCGGTCATGGGATTTATCCTGGGTGTCCTCGTGACATGCATGATTCAGAGCTCCACGGCCACGATCGTTCTCACCGTCGGCCTGGTCGGAGCCGGCTTTCTGACTTTCCGCCAGTCCATCGGAATTGTGCTCGGGGCAAACGTGGGAACTGCGATCACGGCCCAGATCATCCGCCTCATGGACCTGAAGGCGGGAGCTACAAGCATTCTCTATTTTTTCAAGTCGGACAATCTGGCGCCGCTCGCCCTGACGATCGGGATCATCCTCATCATGTTCGTCAAGAAGACGTCAGCGAGCACTGCCGGCACGATCTGCATGGGATTTGGCATTCTCTTCGTCGGCCTCATGAACATGAGCGCTGCCGTCAGCACCATGAGCGAGCAGCTCAGCAGGCTCCTCGTCTCGTTTGAGGACAACTACTTCCTCGGCTTTCTGGCCGGCGTCGCGGTGACGGGAATCATCCAGAGCTCGTCGGCCGTGGTCGGCATCCTGCAGTCCATCGCGAGCTCGGTGGGTGTCACCTTCTGCGGCGTATTTGCGGTGATCATCGGCGTCAACATCGGCGACTGCCTGACGACCTACCTCGTCTGCCGCATCGGCGCGAAAAATGAGCAGATCCGCGTGTGCCTCGTTCACATCATTTACAATGTGTGCGCGGCGGTCCTGATCTTTGCGACAATCGGCATTCTGCGCCTCACCGGCGTCCTCGGCGATTCTGTCTGGTTAAAAACGCTCGATTCGGGCGGCGTCGCGAATATCCACGGCCTCTTCCGGCTCGTTCCCGCGATCCTGCTCCTTCCACTAAGCGGAGTCTTTGCTTCCATAGCGGAAAAAATCGCTCCCGACAAGCCTCTCGACGAGGAGGACGCGGACATCGAGCAGAACCTCCGGGACCTGGACATGCACCTCATCACCTCCCCGGGGCTGGCCCTCGCGGAGTCGGAGCACCTCCTCGGACATATGGGCGAGGTGTCCCTGAAAAACTACAGGGCGTCGGTCAATCAGATCTTTGACTACCACGAGAAGAGAGCGGGCAAGATCAATCACCGGGAGGACCTGCTCGACCGCATGGCCGACGCGACGAACAACTACATCGTGGCCGTCTCGCCGTACGTCAAGCGCCCGGTGGACAACCACACACAGAACTTCCAGCTCCGCGCGCTGGTGGCATTTGAGAGAATCGGCGACCTGGCGGTCGACATCAATGGGAGCTCGGAGGAAATGCTGAAAGCCAATGCCGTCTTCTCCGAGGAGGCGAAGACGGAGCTGGTCATCGTGACGGACGCGGTCCGCGACATCCTGCAGATCACCGTGCAGGCGTGCAAGGAAAACGACATCGCCCTGGCGCGGCGGGTGGAGCCGCTCGAGGAGGTCATCGACGAGCTCATCGAGGAGCTGAGAGGCCATCACGTCTATCGCGTGACCCACAACCTCTGCGACGCATTCCGGGGAATTGAGTTCCAGAACATCCTCAATTACCTCGAGCGCATCTCGGACCAGTGCTCGGATCTGGCCATCTACCTTCTCGGGAGATATGATCCGGCTATCAACGGCCGGGAGCATCAGTACATCCACGAGCTGCATCACTCCGACGACCAGGAGTATCTCGCGGAATTCGGAAGCAGCTACGACAAGTATTTCAGTTTGCTGAAGGCCCGGGCGATCGCGTTTGGCGAGGTGCACTCGGAGCAGCTTCAGCCGCCGGGGGAGGGCGAGTGACATGACAGAGGCAGTCATTTTCGATATGGACGGAACCATCCTCGACACGGAGGCGGTCTATGAGGCGGGGTGGATCAGCGCGGGCGTCGACAGGGAGCTCTACTATCAGTTCATCGGGAGGCCTCTTAAGAGGATCAACGAGATGCTCCTTGACGCGGGCCTCGATCCCGACAAGACCAGGGAAAAGAAAGAGGCTTATACGGAAAATGCGCTGAAGGACGGGATCCCCTTAAAGCCGGGGGCGGAATACCTGCTTGGATCCTTAAAGGAAGCCGG
>CADCPJ010000359.1 GCA_902803245.1 uncultured Lachnospiraceae bacterium
CCCCATCTTCCATGCGCCCCATGTCTTTCTGTCACAGAAACCGTTCAGCCTCCAAAGAACGAAAACGATCTCTTACAGATCTTTCGGGTCCGGGTTTCCTCTCCAGAAATTCCTTGATTTATCGGCCGTTCCCCAATATAATATGCCTATGGAAGAGGTGCGTTTTACCCTTATGCTTAAACGTTTTCGAAAAGATGTGCGTTTCTTTTTCTAAAAGTTCTATCTATAAAGCAGGTTCCATGCACAAGGAGAAAATTCTATGAAATTCGGCTGTTTTGATGATGCAAACCGAGAATATGTGATCACGACCCCGAAGACGCCCCTGCCCTGGATCAACTATCTGGGCTCCCGGGATTTCTTCACGCTCATCTCCAACACGGGCGGAGGATATTCCTTCTTCAAGGATGCAAAGCTTCTCCGCATCACTCGCTACAGATACAACTCCGTCCCGTATGACAACAACGGGAAGTACTTCTATATCAAGGACGGAGACACGGTCTGGAATCCCGCCTGGCAGCCCACGAAGACCCCTCTCGACAGCTACGAGTGCCGCCACGGCCTCGGCTACACGAAATTTGCCTCCTCGAAGGACGGGGTCGCCGCCAATGTCCTTGTTTTCGTCCCCATGGACGATACCTGCGAGATCGAACAGATCCGCCTCACAAACAATACCCCGGCGGCGAAGGAGCTGAAGCTCTTCTCCTATGTGGAGTGGTGTCTGTGGAACGCGATGGACGACATGACCAACTACCAGCGCAACCTCTCCACGGGAGAGCTTGAGGTCAGGGGCAGCGCCATTTTTCACAAGACGGAATACCGCGAGAGGCGCAATCACTACGCCGTCTATTCGGTAAATGCCCCCACAGACGGTTTCGACACGAGCCGCGACGAATTCTTCGGAGAGTACGGCGGGCCGGAAGCGCCGCAGGCTGTGACGGAAGGACGTGCGAGGAATTCCATGGCTTCCGGGTGGTATCCCATCGCCTCCCACGCCCTCGGCTTTACCCTTCAGCCGGGCGAGTCCAGATCCTTTATCTTTGTGCTCGGCTACTGCGAGAACCCGCCGGAAGAAAAGTGGGAGGGGCAGACGTCGGCCGACGACTTCGAGGCCATGAAGAGGGGCATCATCAACAAAGCACCGGCCGACCGCATGCTGTCCCGCTATCAGACGGACGAGGACGTGGAGAGATCTTTCGCCGCCCTTAAGTCCTACTGGGAGGATCTCCTTGACACCTTCCGCGTGAAGACGGACTGCGCAGAAGTCAACCGCATGGTGAATATCTGGAACCAGTACCAGTGCATGGTCACCTTCAATATGAGCCGCTCCGCCTCCTATTACGAGTCCGGGATCGGCCGCGGCATGGGCTTCCGCGATTCCTGCCAGGACCTCCTTGGCTTCGTGCATCTCATCCCGGACCGGGCGAGGCAGAGAATCATCGACATCGCTTCAACCCAGTTCGAGGACGGCTCCGCGTACCACCAGTACCAGCCCCTCACCAAAAAGGGAAATTCCGACATCGGATCCGGCTTCAACGATGACCCCCTGTGGCTGATCGCGGGAACCTCCGCCTACATTCGCGAGACCGGGGACCTCACCATTCTTGGCGAGACCGTGCCCTACGACAACGACATGTCCTCTGCGACGAGCCTCTTCGAGCATCTGACCAGATCCTTCAACTTCACCGTGAATCACAAGGGACCCCACGGTCTTCCCCTGATCGGCCGCGCCGACTGGAATGACTGTCTCAATCTCAACTGCTTCTCCCTTCACCCGGGGGAGAGTTTCCAGACCTTCGGCCCGAGCGAGGGCCCCGTCGCCGAGTCCGTCTTCATCGGCGGGATGTTCGTCAAGTACGGCCGCGAGTACGCGGAGCTTTGCAGGCTCATCGGGAAAAATGAAGAGGCGGAGCGGGCTCTTCACGAAGTGGCCCTGATGGAGCAGGTTCTCCTTAAAGACGGCTGGGACGGAGAGTGGTTTGTCCGCGCCTACGATGCGTTCGGGAACAAGGTCGGGTCGAAGGAGTGCGATGAGGGCAGGATCTACATCGAGCCCCAGGGCTTCTGCGTCCTCGCCGGCGTCGGCACAAAGAGCGGCGAGGCGGTCAGGGCCCTCGACTCCGTGAAAAAATATCTGGACACTAAGTACGGAATCATGATCCTGCAGCCGGCCTACACGAGATATCACGTGGAGCTCGGAGAGATCTCCTCCTATCCCCCCGGATACAAGGAAAATGCAGGCATCTTCTGCCACAACAACCCGTGGATCTCCATCGCCGAGACCGTAATCGGCCGCGGGGACAGGGCGTTTGAGGTCTACAAAAAGACCTGTCCGGCCTTCCTCGAGGACATCAGCGAGATCCACAGGACAGAGCCCTACGTCTACTCCCAGATGGTGGGGGGACGCGACGCGAAATTCTTCGGTCAGGGAAAGAACAGCTGGCTGACAGGCACCGCGGCCTGGGCCTTCACGGATATCTCCCAGTATATTCTGGGTGTCTGCCCGACCCTGACCGGCCTTCAGGTGAATCCCTGCCTGCCCCACGGCTTCGGGGACTTTGAGGTCCACCGCAGGTACCGCGGCGTGGTCTACGACATCCGCGTCACCACCAACAATACGGCGAAGGGCGTAAAGGAGATGTACGTCGACGGGGTAAAGGTCGACGGCAATGTCATTCCTTACGAAAAAGCCAAGAAAGAGGTGAAGGTTCAGGTCGTCATGGGCTGATGAATCAGACGGATCCTTCCATATCCCGCCTGCGCCCCGCAGCTTTTCATGTGCGGGGCGTAAGGCGGGATTCTTTTTGGCCTTTTCGTTCATTGCAGTATTATCGCAAATATGCTATTTTTCTCTTTATAGTCGTCAGCGAAATTGTCTTTCTTACGCAGAACAGTTCGTTTTCCCTATATGCAGTGAACCTAAGCAATTGCCTTTTTGCAAACTAAAGGTTAACCGGTACAGCGGCACGTTCATCTCTCTGCGGAAATGGATATTTGTATCAGATATGGATTTGTTGCACGAAAAGAAAAAAAAGCTCGAGGAGCTGCTTGGGAGCTTCGGGAGCGCCGCGATCGCTTTCTCCGGCGGCGTCGATTCCACATTTCTTCTTGGCGAGGCACGCGCAGTGCTTATGGAACGCGCCGTGGCCGTGACCGTAAGATCCGAGTCCTTCCCAAGCCGCGAGATGCGCGAGGCGGAGGAGTTCTGCAGGAGCCTGAAAGTCCGGCACCATGTGCTGGATTTCAGGCAGCTCGAAATGGAGGAATTTGCAAGGAATCCCAGGAACCGCTGCTATCTGTGCAAAAAGGCGCTGTTTCTTGGAATCCGTGATTTTGCTCACTCCCTCGGACTTGCCGAAGTCGCTGAAGGATCCAATGTCGACGACGCCGGCGACTACCGCCCCGGCCTCCTGGCGCTCAAAGAGCTGGCCATCCGCTCGCCCCTTAAGGAGGCGGGCCTTACGAAGGCAGACATCCGCCTCCTGTCGAGGGAAATGAACCTTCCCACCTGGGACAAGCCCTCCTATGCCTGTCTCGCCACCCGCTTTGTCTACGGGGAGACTATCACCGCGGAGCGCCTCCGCATGGTGGAGAGGGCGGAACAGTTCCTTCAGGATCTGGGATTTCGTCAGGAGCGGGTCCGCATTCACGGAGGCACCCTCGCCAGGATCGAAGTGCTCCCGGAGGATCTCCGGGAGGTCCTCCGGGAGAGGGATGTCATCACGGAGAAGTTCCGCTCATTCGGCTTCACTTACGTGACGCTGGATCTTCTCGGCTTCCGGACGGGCAGCATGAACGAGACGCTCTCATAAGCCGCAGGCGATGTCTGTATGATCTTAAGGGGACGCCCGGCAGCGGAGCCTCATGCGATATACGCCTGCCGGGAAGGAGTCAAAGACCTGACTATAGAAGGAGTATTTTCATTAAAAATGAACAATGATACAATCGATATTCTTGAAGCCGTAAAGGACGGCCGGATGTCCGTCCATGAGGCTCTGCTTCACTTAAAGACAGAGCCGTTTGCGGATATCGGATACGCCAAAGTGGACCTCCACAGGAAGATCCGCCAGGGCACAGCGGAAGTCATATACGGAGCCGGCAAGACCGCGGGCCAGATCGCAGGCATCGTCCGGACTCTGACCGGAAACGGTCAGAGCGGCATACTCGTAACCCGGCTGGATCCGGAAAAAGCGGAAGCCCTGAGGGAGCTCCTTGACCCCTCCCATGCCAAGACCGCATGCCAGAGCCCCGCCTGGAGCGGCGAAAAGCCGGAAATGCC
>CADCPJ010000360.1 GCA_902803245.1 uncultured Lachnospiraceae bacterium
AATCTTCGTCCTGCTTGACGATCTCGCGCTTATTGTAAGTTCCGCAAGCCTTGCAGACCCTGTGCGGCATCATCAGCGCGCCGCACTTGCTGCACTTGACCAGCGTCGGGGCGCTCATCTTCCAATGAGCCCTTGTCTTGTCGCGACGTGCAGAGCAATGTTTATTCTTCGGACAAATGGACATCTTTCACACCTCCTTAACGCACTTTGCTATTATACAGGCGGCCTGTGGACTTTGTCAACAGGAAACCTTGACATTATGAAATGTAATGTTACTATTCACAGCCTGTATGTATATAAAGGAGGATGCGTCATGCTTGCATGTAAGCAGACTTCTTTATATGCAGACAATGCCTGTGAAGCAGGAACTTCCAATGCAGCCTCAGACATAAGCAGCTTTAGCTGCGTCATACGTGCAAAGCACGGATGGTCTGTGGCCTGCAGCCGGAAGGGCTGTGAACAGTAACAATGTAACGAGAGGGGACGCTCCCCGCTGTCATCATTTTTACTGTTGCGGCAGCTGTTCCGTTTACTTGCGGATGACCAGATTGAGGATCTTCCCGGGCACGTAGATCTCCTTCACGACCTGTGCGTCCCCGATCTTGTCCGCCACGGCCTCTTTGGCTCTGGCGATTGCCTCTTCCTTCGGCGCATCGACACCAAGGGAAATGACGGCCTTGATCTTGCCGTTAATCTGCACCGGGACTTCCTTCACGTCGTCTGCCGCAAGCGAAGCATCGTGCTTCGGCCACTCGCTGTGGAAGATCGTCTCCGTATGGCCGCACTTTTCGTAGAGCTCCTCCGCGATGTGCGGGGCAAACGGAGCGCGCAGGCGCAGATAGGTCTCGATCGTCTCCTTGTCGATGCCGCCGCATTTCTCGGCGATCTTCGCCATCTGGTTGTTGTACTCCATGAACTTGGAGATCACGGTGTTGAGCGCGAACTGGTCGAGGCGCATCGTGATATCCGCGATGAGCTTGTGGCGGAGCTTGACCATCTCCGGCGTCGCCGGGACATCCGCCTCGATGCTGTCCGCCGCCAGATTCCAGAACTTGTTGAGGAAGCGGTTGACGCCGTCGATTCCTCTCTCGTCCCACGCGCTGTCCTGCTGCGGAGGGCCGATAAAGAGCTCATAGATGCGGAGGCTGTCGCAGCCGTAGTCGCGGACCATGTCGTCGGGGGAAACCACGTTGCCGAGGGATTTGCTCATCTTCACGCCCTTCGGTCCGAGGATCATGCCCTGGTTGAAGAGGCGCGTAAAGGGCTCGTCGAAGTCCACAACGCCGATGTCATGAAGGAACTTCGTGTAGAACCGGGAGTAGAGCAGATGCAGCACGGCGTGTTCGACGCCGCCGATGTACATGTCCACCGGAAGGTACTCGTCGGCTTTTTTGCGGCTCACGAGCTCCTTGTCGTTGTGCGCGTCCACATAGCGCAGGAAGTACCAGGAGGAGCCTGCCCACTGGGGCATCGTGTTGGTCTCCCGCTTCGCTCTCTTGCCGCAGCACGGGCAGGTCGTATTCACCCAGCTGTCAATGGCTGCGAGGGGCGATTCGCCCGTATCCGTCGGCTGATAGGACTCCACGTCCGGGAGAAGGACCGGGAGCTGATCCTCGGGCACCGGCACCGGTCCGCAGTCCGGGCAGTGAACGATCGGGATCGGCTCGCCCCAGTATCTCTGGCGGGAGAAGACCCAGTCGCGGAGCTTGTAATTGACGGTCTTTTTGCCGAGGCCCTTCTTCTCGATCATGAGAGGAGCCTCCTCCTTCAAGACCGCGGATTCCATGCCGTTCCACTCACCGGAGTTGATCATCGTGCCGCTCGCCTCCGTGTAGGCCTCCTGCATGTCGGGAATCTCTTTCCCGTCCTTTGCGATGACCTGGACAATCGGAAGGCCGAACTTTTTGGCAAATGCAAAGTCGCGGTCGTCGTGGGCCGGGACGCACATGATCGCGCCCGTTCCGTAGTCGGCGAGAACGTAATCGGACAGCCAGATCTCGATCTTCTCTCCGTTAAGAGGATTGATCGCATAGCTTCCGGTGAAGACGCCCGTCTTCTCCTTGTTCTGCACGCGGTCCACGCTGGACTTGTTTGCCGCTGCCAGGCAGTATGCCTCGACGTCTTCCCGCCTGTCGGGAGCCGTGATCTTTTTAACCAGCTCGTGCTCCGGGGCGAGCACCATGAACGTGGCGCCGTACAGCGTGTCCGGACGGGTCGTGTAGACCGTGATCTTCTCGTCGGAGCCGTCCACCTTAAAGAGAACCTCCGCGCCGTAGGACCTGCCGATCCAGTCGGTCTGCATCTTCTTGACCTTCTCCGGCCAGTCGAGGCCGTCGAGGCCGGTAAGGAGCCTGTCCGCGTAGGCGGTGATCTTCAGCATCCACTGCCGGAGATTCTTTTTCGTCACCTCCGAGCCGCATCTTTCGCATTTCCCGTCCACGACCTCTTCGTTGGCGAGGACCGCCTTGCAGCTCGGACACCAGTTGAGAGGCATCTCCTTCTCATAGGCGAGGCCGGCCTTGAACATCTGCACGAAGATCCACTGCGTCCATTTGTAAAATGCAGGATCCGTCGTGTTGACCTCCATATCCCAGTCGCGGATCGCGCCGATCTGGTCGATCTGCCTGCGGATGTTCGCCACATTCGCCGCAGTGGAAATGGCGGGATGCTGCCCCGTCTTAATGGCATAGTTCTCGGCGGGAAGGCCGAAAGCGTCCCAGCCCATGGGATGGATGACGTAGTGTCCGCCGTCCATCATCTTGTAGCGGGCCCACACGTCAGAGATGACATATCCCCTCCAGTGACCGACATGAAGCCCCGCTCCCGATGGATAGGGGAACATGTCGAGACAGTAATACTTCGGCTTCTTGCCGTCATTTACATTGATGGGGTTTTCCTCCCATCTCTTCCTCCACTTGGCCTCGACTTCCATATGGTTGTAAGGGACTGCCATCTGATCTTGCCTCCTTGTGAAATGCATTTTTGAACCGCACTTTTTGAATCATAGATGTACGGTTCCTGTTTGTCAATACTTCCATCCGGAATGCCCTTCACCAGTCCTCTCCCCGGATCCCGAGGAATGCCGCCATCTCCCCGCGCTTTTTTCCGCCCGCGCGGTGGGAATAGAAGAGATCCGGGTTGCAGCAGGTGCACAGGTTCGGCATCGAGATGTTCTTCATAGGCACGCCGGCATCCGCGATGACCCCCTGATTTGCGCCCATCAGGTCAAGGAGGTACTTGTCTCCCCCCTTCGGCGTCGCGTAGCAGTTCGGGAACTGTTTGGCCACTTCCTCGCCCACCTCGTAGCAGTTCCGGCAGATTGAGGGTCCGATCGCCGCGAGCATCTTCGAGGGATCCGATCCGAATTCCCTCTGCATCGCCTCGATGGTCGCCCTGCCTATCTTTGCGGCTGTGCCTCTCCAGCCGGAGTGGGACAGCCCGACAGCGTGATGCTCCGGGTCGACGAAATAGAGCGGGGTGCAGTCCGCGGTAAAGATCACGAGAGTCACTCCCGGTTCATTCGTGATGAGCCCGTCCACATCCGACAGGTGATTCGCCCTGAAGAAACCGGCCCCGCAGTCTTTCCTCCCGACTCTCCTTACGTTGGCGGTGTGAGTCTGCTTCGAAAAAACCATGGACGTCAGGGGAAATCCGATCGCAGAGGCGATCCGCCCATAGTTCTCCCGGACATTCTCCGGATCGTCCCCACAGTGCAGGTCGAGGTTCATGGAGGAAAAATACCCCCTGCTCACTCCGCCGAAGCGGGTCGAAAAGCCGTTTGCCAGCCATTCGAGGTTGTCAAAAGCTTTCACGCTCAAATAAAGAAGGTCATACTTTCTGTGAAGGGTCATGCCCTCACCGCCTTCGCTGATCCACTTGATATCCATATTCCTCACCCGCAATAGTCAAATGCCGCCGTCACGTGCTGAACTCCCTCATCCGTTATTCCGATGACGTCGAAGCGGCAGGCGACATCCGTCGTGGAATAATTCGTGTACAGATAGTAGAGAGCCACCTTCGAGATCTTCCTCTGCTTCCTCCGGTCCACAGCCGCGAGTGGACCTCCGCCGCTCTCATCCGCCCGGTATTTCACTTCCACGAAGACGAGGGTCTCCCCGTCCATGGCGATGAGATCGATCTCCCCCATCCTGCAGCGGTAGTTTCTGGCCAGTATGCGGAAGCCCTTCTCCGCGAGGAACCGGGCCGCCATGTCCTCGTAGCTTCCGCCGACCGATCTGGTGTTTTTTCCCTTTATAGATCCGGAAACCATTTTCGGATAAAGCTCCTCCGGTGAATCGGACAGGGACCGCATCTTTTCAGGGCCTCGATGTGCTCCGCCGTGCCGTAGCCCTTGTTTCTCGCGAACCCGTATTCCGGATAAATGCGGTCGTAGTCCTCCATGAGGCGGTCTCTCGTCACCTTGGCGACGATGCTCGCCGCCGCGATCGAGACGCTTTTTGCGTCGCCGTGCACGATGGGGCACTGGGGCAGAGACACGCCCGGAATCATCACGGCGTCATTTAACAGAAATCCGGCTGGGGGATCGAGCGCGCCAATCGCCTTTCTCATGGCCGAGTAAGTGGCCTGAAGGATGTTGATCTCATCGATCACCTCGGGCGATTCCATGCCAAGTCCCACCGCGACGGCTTTTTCGAGGATCACGTCATAGAGCTCTTCGCGCTTCTTTTCGCTCAGCTTCTTGGAGTCATTTAAGTAAAGGATCCGCTCATCCGGCGGAAGGATCACCGCGCAGGCCACCACCGGGCCGCTAAGGGGTCCTCTTCCGACCTCGTCGATGCCGGCGATCCTCCCCTTTTCCGCAAACCTCCGCTCGTAGACCATGAGGGACTCCGTGCGCGCAATCTCCTTCTCAAGCTTCGCCCTGGCCTTCTCTTCTTTCTCCAGAAGCCTTTGAAGCTGTCTCTCAGTCATACCTCACCTCTTAAAATGCGGCTTCCCCGGGGAGCTCGAGTGTCATGCGCCCGATCCGGCCGGAGCGGAAATCGTCGAGGAGGAGCTTCGACGCCTTCAAAGTGTCCGCCTCCCCGCCCTTTTTCAGGCAGCCTCGCGCGGCGGCGATCCTTAAGAGCACTTCTTCCGCAGGTCCCGACTCCCCGCAGCCGTATCTCCCTTCAAGGAATGAGGGATATCTGTCCCTGACGACACGTATGAGGTCGAGCGACAGCTCCTCGGTGTTCACGACGTCGTCCGGCATCGAGCCGATGAGGGCGATCTTAAGTCCCACGGACTGGTCCTCGAACTTCGGCCAAAGGAGGCCGGGCGTGTCGAGAAGCTCCACCTCTTTGCTGATCCGGATCCACTGCCTGCCCTTGGTGACTCCCGGGCGGTTGCCGGTCTTTAAGGACGACGATCCGGAAAACGAGTTGATGAAGGTGGACTTGCCGACGTTCGGGATCCCCGCCACCATGGCGCGGATCGGCCGGTTCAGAATCCCTTTTCTCCTGTCCCGCTCGATCTTCGCGGAGCACACCTCCCGGATGAGGGGCATGATGCGCTTTATAGCGCTGTTCTTCCGCAGGTCGCACGCATAGGGGTGAAGCCCCATATCCCGGTAGCAGTTCATCCACTCTTCGCTCGCCTTCTCTTCGGCCAGGTCCGTCTTGCCGAAGAGAATCATGCGCTCGCGCCCTTTGGAGAGATGGTCGAGGTCCGGGTTGCGGCTCGCCATGGGAATCCGCGCATCCACAATTTCGATCACAAGATCGATGAGGCGGATCTGCTCTTCGATCTGCCTCACCGTTTTTGTCATATGTCCCGGATACCATTGATAAACCATATCTTAAAAAACTCCCTGACCGTCTGTTCAGTTCACAAACCCGGTCCTTGAAAACGGCTGACCGATAAACCACACCTTCCCGTAGATCTGTCCCTTGGAGATATTGCCCACGTCGGCGAACCGGCTGTCCTCGGAATTGTTCCGGTTGTCCCCCAGGACAAAATACTCCTCGGACCCGAGGCGGACTCCCTCCCCGGCGACTCCGGGCTTCGTGATATTGGGAAACTCCCGGCTCTCGATATAGGTCTTGCCGTCGATCAGGATGAGGCCGTCCTTGATCTGGATCGTCTCGCCCGGAAGCGCTATGACGCGCTTCACGTGAATGCCCGACTCCGGATCGTTTCCGTTCCGATAGGCAATCAGGTCTCCCCGGTGCACTCCTCCGACGGCATAGCTGGCACGATTGACAAAGACCCGGTCTCCGGCCATGAGGGTCGGGTTCATCGAATTTTCCTGTACCGTCACGGAGCTGAAGAATATATAGGAAGTGGCCGCGGCAAGCAGAAGGACCAGCAGCACTTCCAGAGCCGCAAGAAGCGCCTTCCTCCGTCTCTCCCTCCGCACTCTTCGGTTGATCTCCGACTGATAATTAGACTTCGCCATCCGTATCCCGCCCTGTACAAAAACTACAAGGGAAGCAACATCTGCTTCCCCTGCCAAGAATCTTACCGGATAATCTCTTTGACCTTTGCGCTCTTGCCGGAACGCTGTCTGAGATAGTTGAGCTTCGCGCGGCGGACTTTGCCGTGGCGGACCACCTCAATCTTCTCAACGTTCGGTGAGTGCAGTGGCCAGGTCTTCTCAACGCCGACGCCGTTGGATGTCTTCCTGACGGTAAATGTCTCGCGGTTTCCGCCGCCCTGTCTCTTGAGGACGACGCCCTCGAAGATCTGGATTCTCTCGCGGTTTCCTTCCTTGATCTTTCCGTGCACGCGGATCGTGTCGCCAACACGGAACTCAGTGATGTCGGATTTCAGCTGAGCTTCTTCAATCTGTCTGATGATTTCGTTCATGATTCTACTCCTTTATTCACTGGGCTTTCATAACGGGAACGATCTGCCTCACCTCACGGGTCAGGCGTCCGACAGAGGACTGCCCGAATATACGCAACTAAAACAATATACTATACTTGCTCACCTTTTGCAAGGTAATTCCTGATAAATTCCCGCTCCTTGGGGCTTACGGCGGCCTTCTCAAGAAGGTCCGGCCTCCGCAGGGCTGTCCGGATCAGGGACTGCTCCCTCCTCCAGGCGTCCACCTTGGCGTGGTCGCCGCTAAGCAGGATCGGCGGCACCTCGCGCCCGTTCCACACCGGGGGTCTGGAATACTGCGGAAATTCGAGGAGGCCGTCGCTTAAGGAGTCCCCTTCGGCGGACTCCATGTTGTGAAGCACCCCCGGGATCATGCGCGAGATCGCGTCAATCATGCACATCGCGGGCAGTTCCCCGCCCGTAAGCACGAAATCCCCGATGGAGATGTTATCCGTCACGATCTCATCGAGCACCCTCTCGTCAATGCCCTCGTAGTGCCCGCACAGGAAAATGATTCCTCTCTCCACGGCGAACTCCTTCGCCATGGACTGGTTAAAGACCGGGCCCTGCGGAGTCAGGTAAATGACGCGCGGTTTGTAGTCGAGCCCTTCCGTGATCGCCCTGAAGCAGTCGTAGACCGGCTGGGCCTGCATGACCATCCCGGCGCCTCCGCCGTACGGATAGTCGTCCGTCTTCCCGTGCCTGCTGTTCGTGTAGTCCCTTATATTGACGGCCTCAAGGTGTATGAGGCCCTCCTCGATGGCCCTCCCGGTGATACTCATACCGAGCCCGTTCCGGATCATGTCCGGAAACAGCGTCATCACATAGCAGTCCATATTCAGACCTCCGGGAGGACGCGGACGGTGATGATCCCCTCGTCCATGTCTTTATTCAGGATAAATTCCTCCACGGCGGGAAGGAGCACGTCCGGCCTGCCGGGCACGGAGATCACGTAGACCCCGTTCGCGCCCGTCTGCAGGATGTCCTTCAGTACACCGAGCTTCGTCCCGTCCTCAAGACAGACGTCAAGACCCACCAGGTCGCCCACAAAATACTCCCCCTCGTCAAGGGGGATGGCATCCTCGCGTCTCACATAGAGCTCCGTGCTCCGGAGCTTCTCCGCCTCCTCGATGCGGTCGATGCCTTTGAATTTGAGAATCGGCCGCCCCTTGAAGAACTTGACCGACTCAATTTCAAGCTGCTCGGCATCCTCCGCATCCGCCGTGAGAACATACTTCAGTTCACAAAAGCGCTCCGGATCGTCCGTGGTCGGAAAGAGGTTTACTTCTCCCTTTAATCCGTGCGGCTTCGTTATCACGCCGACCATGAGTCTCTTCAGCATAGACGCCCCTTCGCCTCACATCTCACATGATATCGACGACAACCTTCTTGTCGCTCTTCGTGGATGCAGCTTTCACAACGGCGCGGATGGCCTTGGCTATGCGGCCCTGTCTGCCGATCACTTTTCCCATGTCCGACGGGTCAACCGTGAGCTCGACAACGATCTCATCTCCCTCTTCCCGCTCGGTGACCTGCACCTTGTCGGGGTTGTCGACGAGCGCTTTCGCCATCACTTCGACCAACTCTTTCATAGCTGTTCCTCCGTCCGCTTCTTACTTCCCGATGCCGGCGATCTTGAGGAGCTTGGCAACTTCAGCTGTGGGCTGTGCGCCGTTCGCGAGCCACTTCTTCGCAGCTTCCTCGTCAATCTTGTAAGCGCTCGGATCCTGAGTCGGGTCAGACCAGCCGATCTCCTCGATGAAGCGGCCGTCTCTGGGGGATCTGGAATCCGCGACGACGATGCGGTAGATCGGAGCCTTCTTTTTGCCCATTCTTCTCAGTCTCATTTTTACCATGGTGTAATAACCTCCTTAAACTGTGCATGTTCCATGCATTCTTATCTATCTATACCCGCATTGCGAACTGAAGTGCTTCTCTGACAATTCGCCTGCTGTATATGCAATTGTAAAAGCGGCGTGTTTTTCGCCGGGGCGTTCTTATGAAAAATGGTCAGAACGGAAGCTTCATTCCCCTGAAGAGTCCCGCCCCGCCCCGGCGGCCTCCTCTACCCATGCCCGGCATCTGCTTCATCATCTTTCTGGCCTGCTCAAACTGCTTGACCAGGCGGTTGACCTCGCTGATGTCGACGCCCGCACCGGACGCGATGCGCTTCTTTCTGGAGACGTTGAGGAGATCGGGATTGGATCTCTCCTCCGGCGTCATCGACAGGATGATCGCCTCCGTGCGCTTCATCTGCTTCTCGTCCACCATGTCCGAGATCTCTGAGGCCTTGCTTCCGACTCCGGGGAGCATGGACAGGATGCTCTCGATGCCACCCATCTTCTTCATCTGCTCCATCGACGTCAGGTAATCGTCAAACCCGAAGGACGCCTTCCGGAACTTCTTCTCCATCTCGGCGGCTTTCGTCTCGTCCATGGCGGCCTGGGCCTTCTCGATGAGGGTCATGACATCGCCCATGCCGAGGATCCGGTCCGCCATCCTCTCTGGATAGAACTGCTCGAGGTCCTCGAGCTTTTCTCCCATGCCGATGTACAGGAGAGGCTTTCCGGTCGAGGACTTCACGGACAGCGCCGCGCCGCCTCTCGTGTCGCCGTCGCACTTCGTGAGAATGATGCCGTCAATTCCCACTTTGTAGGTGAAGGTCTTCGCGACGTTCACGGCCTCCTGGCCGGTCATCGCGTCGACCACGAGCACCGTGTAGTCGACCCGGATCTCCTTCTTGATGTTCTTCAGCTCCTTCATCATGTCGTCATCGATCTGGAGACGTCCCGCAGTATCGATGAGGACGACGTTGTAGGAGTTCTCCTCCGCATGGGAAATGGCTGCCTTGGCAATATCCACAGGATTCTTCCTGTCCCCCATTGTGAAGACCGGCACTCCCACCTTCGCGCCGTTGGTCTCGAGCTGTTTGATCGCGCCGGGCCGGTAGACGTCACAGGCCACGAGCAGAGGCCGCTTTCCGCGGCTCTTCAGCTTTCCGGCGAGCTTGGCGGCCGTCGTCGTTTTCCCGGAGCCCTGGAGACCTGCCATCATGATGACGGTCATCCCGCCGGAATTCAGCGGAATCTCCGTCGTCTCGGAGCCCATCAGCTCGATGAGCTCGTCGTGTACGATCTTGATCACCGTCTGCGCAGGGTTGAGGCCGTTCATCACGTCCTCGCCGATCGCTTTTTGTTCCACCTGGTAGATGAAGTTCTTCACCGTCTTGAAATTGACGTCTGCCTCGAGGAGAGCCATCTTGACTTCCTTCATGGCATCGTGGACGTCGCTCTCGGTGAGCCGTCCCTTGCTCCGGAGCTGCTTGAATACCCCTTGCAGTTTATCTGTCAGGCTTTCAAATGCCATCGGTTCTCTTCCTCCGTCGTCCTGTCCGCCCTAAAAAGGGCGCAGGCCTCACGCGCGCATGAGGACTGGCCTTTGCGTCTCCTTAAAAACCAAAACGCTTCACAGCTCTTCGAGGATCTCGTCGCTTAATGTCCGGATCTCGTCGTCGCCGCTCAGCTCGCGGATGCGTTCCGCCTTCTTCTTGATCAGCAGGAACTTCTGCACGAGCCCCAGCTTCTCCTCATAGGAATTAAGAAGTCTGCCGCAGCGGCGCACCATGTCGTGGACTCCCTGGCGGCTCACTCCGTGCTCGCTTGCGACTTCTCCTAAGGAGCAGTCGCACAGCACTACTTCCTCGAAAATCTGTCTCTGCTTTTCGGTGAGAAGCTCGCCGTAGAAGTCAAAAAGAAGGGCATCCTCATAGATTTTTTCCATAACGTGCCTCATCATAACCGATTGCGGTCTCCGCTGTCAAGTCTTTTTCCTTTACAACCCGTGAACTTTTTTCTCTGTGATTATTTCCGCTCACAGGCCGCTGTCTTTATACCCCCGCACTCTGTCTGCCCTGTCCCCGCTGCCTTTTTGCTCACCCTGCGGATGGGACGCACTCCATGCTTCTTCGCATCATCCAACAGTTCTGTTTTTGCTCACCCTGCGGATGGGACGCACTGCCCCTCTCCCGTCGGTTTTGTTTCAAATAAGTGACGTGTGATGTTTTTTTGTTTAAACCATGTCAATTATGTGATATGTTTTTGGTATGAAAATCTTATTCGAACTGCACCACATCGCACAGCCATCAAAGGAGGCACCTACATGAAGCACTTGAACAATGCAGTCCGCGCAGTAAGAACCCGTCTCGTTTTCGGCTTTCTCCTCTCACTGATCCTTGCGGTCAGTTTCTCCGCCGTCACTGCGTCGGCGTCCGTTAAGTACAACAACAGCTTCAAAAAGAAGAACCGCTATGTTGTCACCTGCAATCACCACTACGACAACACCTACAACACGCTGGCCAAGTGCGACACGCCAAAGGAGGCAAGGGAGCGGATCCGGAAGGAGCCCCTCGGAACCCGCGGACAGTGGTACGTCTGGGACAGCAAGGAAAAAAAGATCGTCTGGCCCGATCTTTCAACCGACAAAAAGAAGATCAGCAAAATAGTCCAGTGGTCCGTCGCGGTGGGGAAGGATGCCAGACACGGGTATGACACGGAGGGGGAGCGCTTTTCAAACGGCTGCGACCTCAAGTGGAAGCGCTGGGGGAAATGCGGCGACTACGGATGTTCACCGCTTGTCGAGACCCCCTTCGAGCTCTTCGGTTTCTTCAACATGCGGACCTTTGCGTGGAACCACCATCTGACCTATTACACGAGCGACCGCTTAGGGCCCCTGCGCGGGTTCAACGCCAACAACATCGTCCCCGTGCTGAGGAAATCAAAGAAGTTCAAGGAGCTGACCTCCGATTACATGAGAAGGGGAAAGTCCATGCTGCAGCCGGGCGACATCATCGTCAACTCCAACCAGACGCACTGCGCGATTGTCGTGACCGATCACCGCATCGTGGAAGGCAACCTCAACGAGAACGGCCTGGAATTCCAGCGCAGCAAACCCGGCGACCAGCGGGGAGGATACGAGCTCAGCATCAGCCATTACTCAAATCCCAACTTCTATTTCTACAGGCAGATCTATTACGTGTTCCGCCCGAAGACCGGGAGATGAGCTTAAAGGAAGCTTCTTCTAAAAGAAGAAGCTCTGAAGCCGCTCAAAGCCGCGACGGGCTCCCCCGATCTAAGGTCGGGGGCAGAAGAAGAGGAAGAGGGTTCATTCCCTCCTCCTCTTTTCTTTCTGTAAGAATCCCCCACTGATATATTTGAGAGTTGCCGAAGCTATGCTATAATAATCGCAGTCATCTTTTTATCATTTAAGGAAAGGCGTTTGCCGTTTTCTACCCAGGGCAGTTCAAGGAGGAACGGGTGTGTTGCATATCTCGAAGCTGAACTCATGGTCCATAATGATGAACCTTGCTGCGCTGGTTTTGCTTGCAGTGTGCCTTGTCTTTGTTCTGAGGAAGAAGCGGCGCTCTCCTTATCTGCTGAAGGACAAGCTTCTCATCGCGTTCATACTCCTCGATATGCTGGCCGCCGTTGTCGACGCGGTAAACTACACGGTCGAGGGATCCGAGGCAGCTTTTGCCGCCAGGCTGATCCTCATCGGAGATACCGTTTTCACCCTCGCCTTTGAGGCAATCTGCCTCGTAATCGTGCTCTTTCTCGGGTGCCTGGCGGGAGAGGAGAAACAGATCCGGAAGCATTTCCTCCTCTACAGCCTGCCTGCTCTCTTTTCGGCGGTAATCGTCCTCTTCAATCTGTTCGGCGGCTTTCTCTTCTACGTCGATCCGAAGACGAATACTTATCATTTCGGAGAGTTCTACAACCTGATCTACATCTCCGCTGCCATCTATCTTGCTGCGGCAGTGTTCCTCATGTGGCAGATCCAGAGAAATCTTCTCCTCATCCTGCTCGTGACGGTCGCCGTCCGCATCTATCTGGGTTTCGCCTTAAGAGGCGTCTCATGCACAACATTCCTCTTTGCAGTCGACCTCGTATTCGCATATATCTGCCTCAAGGTGAGGAGCATACTTCTGGAGTTCGGAAGCGTGATCTTCCTCCTCTCCATGCTGACAGCCGTCTCCATAGGCAATATCGTCGCCGTATCTGCATTTTCCACGCTCCTCACCTCCGTGAAGGAGAGGGACGATTATATTATGACGGATCTCGCCGAACACCTGAAGGAGTACAAGATCATCGACTGGCTGATGGATTACTGGACGGAGCACATCGATGAGCGGAATCAGTTCGTGATAAACTGGGAAGCTCCCGATTACTTCTACGATGTGGCGGACAAGATCGGCACTTTGATGCCGGCGCAGTTAACGCCGGAAGTCCTCGATAAGCTCACGCCCGAAGAGCAGCGGGTCCTGGCGAATTATGTCTATGAATCGCTCTCCTATGATTACCAGCAGTCGGATCAGACGAGCGCGCTGCAGGGCCTGAAGCTGCTCATACAGCCCCCGGGCTCGGAAAATGCAATCATTCTCTTCGACGGAGACGAGCCCGGCGGGGCCTCGCCCAAAGACAATCCCTATCTGCCGATCTCAGCCCTTAAGGAGGCCGCGGACAATTACAGCGCGGCAACAGCAAAGGATATCACAAACTGGATATGGGCCAAGTTTACACCGGATATGAATTTCGGCTACTTCAAAAAGGTCGATGTCGGGGAAGGTTCTCACGATGTATATCTGTGCAGCCTGATCAAAGGCGAAGAGATCAGTTCCAAGCTCGGCCAGGTCTCAGGGTTCAGCACGCGGGCCATGGTCTTTCTGCTCATCATATCGTTCTTCATACTGCTCCTCCTCTACGTCATCGTCTCCCGCCCGCTCACATACATAAAGGGGACGGTGATCGATTACCGCAGCAACAAAGACGCGGAAAAATCGAAGCTGCAGCTGGGCAAGGTCCGTTCCTACAACGAGATCGGCGTGCTCGCGTCCGAGTTCTCCGGTCTGGCAGTGGAAATGGACCGGTACACGAAGGAGGTCGCTCTTCTCGCCGGGGAGAAAGAGCGCGTGGATACGGAGCTGGGGCTCGCATGGCAGATCCAGACCAATATGCTTCCCGACTTATCGGCCGATGTGTACATGAGCAGCGCATATGACATCTATGCGAAAATGTCCCCGGCAAAAGAAGTGGGCGGCGATTTCTACGACTTCGTCCTCATCGACGAAGACCACGTGGGGCTTGTGATCGGGGATGTGTCCGGAAAGGGCATACCTGCAGCCCTCTTCATGGTCATCACCCAGCGCCTCATAAGCAACCGCCTCATGGACAGGATGAGTCCCGCCAAAGCGCTCACGAATGTCAACCGGCAGCTCTGCGAGCGCAACGGATCGGAGATGTTCGTGACCGTGTGGCTCGCGGTCATTGAATTATCCACCGGAAAAGGGACGGCCGCCAATGCGGGGCACGAAAATCCCGCTCTTCGGAGAAAGGGAAAGGAATATGCCTACGTCACATACAAGCACGACGCCGCGCTCGGAGTCCTCGATACAATCTCCTATCACGAACACGATTTTTTGATGGAGAAGGGAGACACGCTGTTCGTCTACACGGACGGCGCCCCGGAAGCAAACAATTCCGCGGGGAAGATGTTCGGTCCGGACCGCCTGATCGCCGCCCTCAACCGGAATCCCGGCGCCTCGCCGAAGGAGCAGGTGAAGAGCGTGCGCTCTGTCATCGACTCGTTCGCCGGGAGTGCTCCCCAGTTTGACGACCTGACGATGCTCGCCTTCACTCTTCTCGACCAAGATGAAGCGAGCCCGGGCGATGTCCGGGCATGAGGGCTGCCGGATAGTCGCAAAAAAACGGAAACCCATAGATACTGTCGGGTTTCCGCCTTAAGAGCCAATGATCGGACTCGAACCGATGACCTACGCATTACGAATGCGTTGCTCTACCAACTGAGCCACATTGGCCTGCACTCGACTATTATACACGAATGCTGAGAAAAATCAACTGTTTTTTTATAAATCCTTAAACCGCCGCCAAAAGCCTTAAACAAAGAAATCCCGCAATCCTCTTCGTCTTTGAGAATTGCGGGATTCATCTTCCACTGCGGAAGGCGGGACTTGAACCCGCACGCCATTGCTGGCACTAGATCCTTAGTCTAGCTCGTCTGCCAATTCCGACACTTCCGCAT
>CADCPJ010000361.1 GCA_902803245.1 uncultured Lachnospiraceae bacterium
GATCTCTGCCTACACCGGCTGGACCTATGAATACGTGGAGGACAGCTGGCCGAACCTTTTCCAGATGCTGAAGGACGGGGAGATCGACCTCTTAAGCGACGTCTCCTACAAGCCGGAGCGGGAGAAGTACATGTCCTTTCCGGATCTGCCCATGGGCACCGAGTCCTACTACATCTACGTCGACGCCAATAACAGGAATATCACTGCGAGCAGCCTCTCTACGCTCGACGGCACGCGCATCGGCGTCAATGCGGGGAGCGTCCAGGAGGGCTTTCTGAAGGACTGGGCGAAGAGGAACAACATCTCGCTCGAGGTTGTTCCTTTGAGCGTCGACGAAGACGAGTCCATGGAAATGGTTCTTTCCGGCGAGCTCGACGGCTACGCCTCCATCTACACCTTCAGCTCCGAGCAGAAGGTCATGCCCGTCTGCAGAATCGGATCCTCGGAGTACTATTATGCCGTCAATAAGAACCGTCCGGACCTGCTCGCCGAGCTCAATATGGCTCTGGCGGGGATTCAGGACGAGGATCCCTATTTCAACCAGAAAATCAATGAGGAGCGCCTCTACGGCACGAGGACGAACGCGTTCCTCACTCCGACCCAGGAGGATTTTCTTACTGAACACGGGGCGATCCGGGTGGGATACCTGAAGGACTACCTCCCCTTCTGCTTCACGGACAGGGAGAGCGGCGAACTCAGCGGCGCGCTGAAGGATTACCTCATCCACGCATCAAACAACTTAAGCAGCCCGGAAGTCCGGTTTGAGGGGGTTCCCTATTCCACGACGGAGGAGGCTCTTTCCGCGATGAAAGCCGGAGAGATCGACTGCATCTTCCCGCTCTACTTAAGCTCCTATGACTCAAATGAGAGGGGGATCCGCCTGACCGATCCGGCGATGACGACGGAGATGAACGCGGTCATGCGCGAGTCGGACAACCAGGGCCTGTCCAGAGACAGCGCAATTGTATTCGCGGTCCCCGACGGGGACATTAATACAGAGGCGTTCATCATGGACCAGTATCCCTCCTCTTCGATCCGCCATTATCCGTCAGAGGAGGCGTGCCTTAAGGCCGTCGCGTCATCCGACGCGGACTGTACCCTTGTCAGCAACTACAGGCTCCCTCTCTTCGAGGATCCGATCAAGAAATATAAGTTCCTGACCGTGCCGTCCGGCGAATCTGTGGAGATGTCCTTCGGAGTGATGGACACGGAACGCGACCTCTACTTTCTGCTTAACAAGACCGCAGTCATGACAAAAGGAGAGGACATGGCTTCGGCGCTGGCCTCCTACATGCACTCCGCAAAGAGAGTGTCCTTCATGCAGTTTTTAAAAGACAACTGGGCAGCCGCCATCCTTGTTCTCACCGTGTTCTTTGTCATCATCATTTTCCTGCTCCTGCAGAGGCTGAAGATGGAGAAGAAGGCAAATGAACAGCAGCGGATGATGGAAGAGGGCTTAAGGCGTGAGCTCCACCAGAAGGAGCAGCTGCAGTCGGCCATGGAAATGGCGTACCGGGATCCCCTCACCGGGGTAAAGAGCAAGCACGCCTACAACGAGGCGGCGGAGCGCATGGACGAGCGGATCGCGGAAGGATCCGTCAAGAGGTTCAGCATCATCGTATTCGACTTAAATGACCTGAAGGTGATCAACGACAGCCGGGGCCATGAGGTGGGAGACGAGTATATAAAAGACGCCTGCAAGCTGATCTGCACCTGCTTCAAGCACAGCCCCGTCTACCGCATCGGCGGAGACGAGTTTACCGCGATCCTCGAGGGGGAGGACTACGAGAACCAGGAAGAGCTCCTGACGAAGTTTGAGAAGCAGATCCTGATGAATCTCGACCGCAACAAGACGGTTGTCGCTTTTGGGTGCTCGCGCTTCAATCCCCAGCAGGACAATAGCATCCGCGCGGTCTTTGAGCGGGCGGATGTCATGATGTATCAGGAAAAGAACCTCCTTAAGAGCCTCGGCGAAAAGGACGGGGAAGACGATACGGACAGTGCGGAGCGCGATCCCGCCGCCGAGGAGATCTCCGTGATCAATGTCCGGAAGCACATCCTTATCGCGGACGATATCGAGAGCAACCGCGAGATTTTAGGAGATCTCCTGAAAAAAGACTATGACATCATCTACGCTTCCGACGGGGTGGAGGCCATAGAGCTCCTTAAGCTCCGCAAGGATGAGATTGCGCTTGTGATCCTCGACCTGTATATGCCGAGGATGACGGGCCGGGAAGTGATGACCCGGATGCAGGTTGACGAGGAACTGATGAACATCCCGGTGATCTTCATTTCGGTCGACCCGAACGCAGAGCTGGACTGCTTAAGAATCGGTGCCATGGATTTTATACCGAAGCCATACCCGGATATCGAGATTATCAAGGCGCGCATCGCCAAGTGCATCGAGCTGTCCGAAAACCGCGAACTGATCCGGAGCACGCAGAGGGACAAGCTGACCGGGCTCTTCAACAGGGAATACTTCATGCGGTATGTGGCCCGGTACGACCTCAGGTACAAGGAAACACCTTTCGACGCCGTTTTGGCAAATGTCAACCAGTTCCACGAGATCAATGAGAAATACGGGCGGCAGTTCGGCGACCTGGTCTTAAGAAGCATCGGAATCGGCGCCAATAAACTCGTGCGGAGGCTCGGCGGAATCGCGTGCAGGGGAGAGGGGGATACATTCCTCTTTTACTGCCCTCATCAGGAAGACTGCGAACATCTGATCGAGGACTTCTTAAGCGACCTGTTCGTTGAGGAGGAGACGGCGAGCAAAGTGACCCTGAGATTCGGCATCTACGAAAACGCGCAGCAGGAGCCGGATATTGAGGAGCGGTTTGTGCGGGCGAAGATCGCCGCGGACGGCATAAAGGGCAGCGGGAAGATCATGTACGGAATCTATGAGTTTACCGACAACTGAATCTCTTTTTGGAGGAACCTTGAAACTTGACTAAGAATCCCTTGAGAGAGATGAGAAACCAGATCGTGGTTCTCGCTTTCGGCCTCTTCTTTGTGTGTCTCATATACAGGCTGTCTATCCGAAACCAGTATGTGGAGTACCTGCCGCTCAGTATTGCGGGACAGGAGGAAAAGTGGACCGAATATATCCCTGAGAACGAGGATGTCCTCGAGATGAAGGAAGTCACTCCGCACGGCGACTATGTGGAAGTGCGCTTAAATCCGGTGAAGAGAGGCAGCTCCGAGGCAGAGCTGAGGACGGAGGACGGCAGGAGCGAAGCGCTGATGCTCTACAGGGTCAGCCTGTTTCATACGGTCTACAACCGCGCGACGGGAAGCTTTACGGGGGATGATGCGTTCCTCATGGCGGTGACGGCGTTCTGCCTTCTTGCCGGGTGCATCATGCTCCGCTGCTTCATGCGGCTGAAAGGCCCCGGCTTTTACTCCTATGGGGCCATCTACAGCGCAGGGTTTTCCCTGTTCGCATTCGGGATCGGGGTGACACTTCTTATTTCCACGGTACGGCATCTTGAGGACCAGGCCGGCTATCCGATCTTCTCCGTGCTGGAGACGGTCCGGGGTATGGGATTCCATTTCATGAAGCTCTCGGCGCCCTTCGTCGTGGTCTTCTCAGCGGCGATGTGCATCAGCAATATCGAGCTGCTGCGGCATGAGCGCCCCAGACTGCAGAATGTCCTCGGTATCCTGCTCAGTGTCCTTCTGATTGTCGGGGAAGTGCTCGGGTGGTGGCTGAATCTCAGGGATTTCCAGGGATCGGAAGCAGGCCTTATTGCCCGCGAGACGGTACAATCCGTCTACACCACGGTCTATGTGTACTTTGAGTGCATACTGATCGGGTCGATCATCTGCAATCTCATCGCGGCGCGCCGCAAGACGGCGCACGACAAGGACTATTGCATCATCCTCGGCTGTTCGTTCCGGAGGGACGGATCGCTTACGCCGCTTCTCAAGGGCAGAGTGGACCGGGCCATCCGCTTTGCGAGGGAGCAGGAAGAGGAGACGGGAAAGAAGGTCACGCTGATTCCGTCCGGAGGGCAGGGCGAAAACGAGTCCATGCCGGAGGCCGAGGCGATGAGGCGCTATCTCCTTTCTGCGGGGTTTCCTCCCGAGCAGATCCTTGCGGAGACCCGGTCGAAGAACACCTACGAGAATATGGTCTTTTCAAAGAAGATCATCGAAGAGCGCGGGGAAGGCGCCCGCGTGGCTTATTCCACGACCAACTATCACGTCTTTCGGAGCGGAGTGTGGGCTATGCAGGCAGGCCTTAAGGCTGAAGGAATCGGAAGCCGCACGAAGTGGTGGTTCTGGCCCAATGCCTTTGTGCGGGAGTGCCTGGGGCTTTTCCGGAACCGCTGGAAACAGGAGCTGTTTGCCCTGCTTCTCATCATCGGCTTCTTCGCAGCCATCTCCGTGGTGATGAGGGTCTGAAAATACTGTAACTGTGTTTTTTACAAGGAGGAATGCCCTGTGGCAGATGCATTCAGCGATTTGGTAAAAAACTATCCGAGCGTCCTTCAGATCGTGAAGCTTCTGATCGTTGCGGGGATCACGCTGGTGGCCCTTGTTATCGTGCTCTGGGTCGAAAAGAAAGTATTCCGGAAGGTCATAGGGAAAAAGAAGTCCTTCCGCCTTCAGTTCTGGAACAACCTGATACGGGTTGTCATCATAATTGTCGCCATCCAGTTTGTCATGATGAGCTCGCCGCTTACCCAGCCCTTCGGAAAGCTCGTGTTCCAGAGCACGGCCATCATCGGTGCCATCGCCGGTTTCGCTTCCCAGCATGCGATAGCGGACCTGATCTGCGGCCTCATCCTCAGCAACTCAAAGCCGTTCGTGGTCGGCGACCGGATCGAGTTTGAGGACGGAACGGGGGGCATCGTGAAGGAGCTCACGCTCCGCCATGTGGTGATCCAGAAGGTTGACACCCTGCAGCTCATCGTGCCGAACAGCAAGATCAACGGGATGTCATTCGTTAATATGAGCTTCCGGACCAGGATCCGCTCGATTCATTTCAAATTCCAGGTCGGGTACGGGACAGACGTCGAAGAGGCGATCAGGGTGATCGGCAAGGCCGTGAAGGAGAGCAGCTATTCGATTCCCGGAAAGACCGGAAAAGACGGAAAGAAGGAATACGCGCCGGTTCTCTTCATGTCCTTTGCCGACAGCGCCCTCGTCCTTGAGACGACGGTGTATTATGAGCCGGTTCACCCCACTGAAATTGTGAGAAGCGACATCAACGTGCGCGTGAAGAAAGCGCTTGACGGGGCAGGCATCGAGATCCCGTTCAATTATGTCAATGTAGTACTCCAGGATGATGAGGACGGA
>CADCPJ010000362.1 GCA_902803245.1 uncultured Lachnospiraceae bacterium
GCCGATTCCCGCGCCTCCGCCAATCAGCACAATCAGGACGGCGATCACCAGGATAAGCGGGTTCGATCCCCCTGAAGGTCTCCTCCCTCCGCCGTAGCTTCCGCCAAGCGGCCTCCGCGGTCCCGCGCTGCCGCCGCCAAACCCTGCGCTGTTTCCGCCGCGCCCCGCGTGGCCGCTGCCTGATCCGACCGGTCCCGTTCCCAGGCCTTCTCCGTGCAGTTTGATGTCCTTTGCGGTTCCCGTTACCGTCCGGTCTCTGCCTCTCGGTCTGTTCTGTTCCATTCTCCGGCTCCTTCCCTTCTTAACGGAATGTGACAACGGGGACAGTCCCCACTGTCACATTTTCAAGTGACAGTGACGGAATTGTCTCTGCTGCCGCATGATACATCTCATAAGCATTTGAAATAACTATAACACAAGAAGCTCAAAAAACGAATATCGAATCGCCGCAATGATATCCCTTCCGCGTATAAGCCGCAGTATCCGTTCCGGGCAGAAACCGCAGTTTCTGTTCCCCTTGGATTGATGAGGGGCACGAATCTTCCCTCCTCATTTTGTCCAACTTTCCGGTATTGCGGGCAAGTGGATTTCTTTCTTATACTGAGTTCCTACTCGCCGCGCCGGCAAGGCACAGGATTCCTTCGGTTCATGTTCACTCGAATACTATGCTTATGGAGGATATGCCATGTCACTTGTCGCTATCAGAAGTCTCATCGTGCTGACTCTTGCGGGAGTATGCGTCTATTACGACTACCACACCGGCAAGATCAGCAACTATTTCATTCTCGCGGGATACGGGGCGGGACTCGTTCTGTCGATCATCGGAATCTCGGAGATCCGCCTCCTTGACTTCTCTTTTCTCCCGTTCTTTCACAGGCTGGCATCCGCATTTCTCGGAGGGATACTGCCCCTTCTCCTCATGTGGCCCCTCTTTCACTACAGGATGATCGGTGCCGGGGATATCAAGCTGCTCTCTTCGATCGGATGCATCGTCGGAACGTACCGGGTGATTCCCTTTCTTGTCGCATCCATTTTCGCGGGCGGAGCGATCGCTCTCCTTCTCGCGATCGGATGCACCGGGGTGAAGCCCGTCCTTAACAACCTCGTCTCTTATGCCGAGACCGTCCGGCAGGACGGCGGATTCCGAATGTCCTACAGGGACTATCTGCGCATGAAGACCGGCGCAGGACCTGTAAAAGACCGGCTGATGAGGCCCGCGGAATCTGAATTTCATTTTACTGTTCCGATTCTCATGGCCGCCCTTCTCTATGCAGGAGGCCTTATATGAGAAAGCAGATTCTGGCCCTCATGGATTCCGAGGAGCCCTATGCCATCCGGTTCATGGAGCACGTCAACCGGAAAAAGACGACGCCGTTCGAGGTGCACGCCTTCACGAGCAGGGAGAGACTGGAGGAGTATGTGAGCTCGCACCACGTGGAGATCCTCCTCATCTCGGAGCACGACCTGGAGGAGACCTTTGAATACCCCGCTTCCCAGGTCATCATCCTGACGGATCACAGCGAGGGAAATGCTCTCTATCCGAACGTGTGCAAGTACCAGGCCTCCTCCCAGGTCATGAAGCAGGTCATCGAGGTCTACGGCAGGAAGGCGGACAGCCAGGTGCCCTCAAAGGACGCGGTGATCAAGCCTCCAACGAAGATCATCGGCGTGTTCTCGCCCTGCTCCCGATGCGGGAAGACCTCATTTGCTCTCGCTCTCGGGCAGTGCCTCTCATCAAAGAAAGCCTCACTTTATCTCAATTTCGAGATCGCGAGCGGGCTGAAGAGCCTCCTTAAGAGGGACTGGCCGCGCGATCTCAGCGATATCATCTATTATATCCGGAGGGGAGACCGGAACCTGACTGCCCGTCTCCTTCCGCTCGTGCAGGATCTCGGGACGATGAGCTATGTGCCGCCCTGCCCCTCCCCGTCAGAGATCTACAGCGTCGAGTTCGATGAGTGGCACCGCCTCTTCGAGAGTTTGAGGCGCGACTCTTCCTACGAGATCCTCATTCTCGATCTCGGCATGCTGCCCCTCTTTATGCCCGAGATACTGGAGGAGTGCGATCTCATCTACTTCCCTCTTGCGGAGGATGAGACTGCCCGGGCAAAGCTTGAGGACTTCCGTTTCCTTCTTA
>CADCPJ010000363.1 GCA_902803245.1 uncultured Lachnospiraceae bacterium
GCTTGACATCAAGATGCCGGAAATGGACGGCTTCGAGACCCTGCAGCGCCTGAAAGAGGAGACGCAGCCGGGGCAGGAGATTCCGGTTATTTTTCTGACAGCAGATGAAAATGCGGATTCCGAGCTGAAGGGCCTGGCTCTGGGAGCCATGGATTTTATTAAAAAGCCCTTCGTCCCCGACGTGCTCACGCTCCGTGTGAAGCACACGATCGAGCTGGTCCGCCTCCAGAAGAACCTCGCGGTAGAGGTAGAGCTGAAGACCCAGGAAAATGAGAGCCTCTCCCTGCACATCGTCCAGACCCTGGCGGAAGCCATCGACGCAAAGGACACCTACACCAACGGCCATTCCGGCCGTGTGGCAGAGTATTCCCGGGAGATCGCCAGGAGATACGGGTACACTTCGAAAAAGCAGGATGAGATCTATATGATGGGCCTTCTGCATGACGTCGGAAAGATCGGTGTGCCGGACGCAGTAATCAACAAGCCGGACAGGCTCACCGAAGAAGAGTACGAGCAGATCAAGAGGCACCCGGTTCTCGGAGACCGCATCCTCAAAAAGATCCAGGAGATGCCAAAGCTCTCTGTCGGAGCACGCTGGCACCACGAGCGGTACGACGGAAGAGGCTATCCGGACGGCCTGATCGGCGAGGACATTCTGGAGGAAGCGAGGATCATCGCCGTGGCGGACGCCTATGACGCCATGACCAGCCGCCGCAGCTACCGCGAAATCCTGCCAAAGGAGAAGGTCCGGCAGGAGATCGAGCAGGGAAAGGGCACTCAATTTGATCCGATATTCGCAGATATCATGCTTGAGATGATTGACGAAGACAGAAATTACGAGATGCGGGAGAAGTAATGAGAGGCGGGCTGCCGCACACTGCCCCTTTCGGCCAACCAAGAGGTATCGCAATGTTCTGGGATTATGTAGAGAATATCATGCAGCTTGCCGTAACGATCTTTGGACTCATTTTCTGCGTTGTGCAATGCATCAGGCGCATCCGCCGGGGCTGGATCTATGCGGTCGTCTTCTTTCTGGGATATCTCCTCAGCAGCTACTATTGGACGACGTATCTCGCAATCATGGGCGCCACGCCGGATGTGGCGGATACGCTGTCCTATGCCGGCTGGAATATCGCCTTTGCCATGCTGCTCCTCATTGTCCTGGAGTTCAAGACGAGCAAGGAGAGGCGCTTCTTTCATCCTCTGATGCTCATTCCCATTCCTCTCAACATCTGGCAGCTCACCCTCTATCTTCCCTACGGAAACCAGATCAACAGCGTCTATCAGGTCGCCATCTGCACGGCCATCGCATGCTTCTCAATCCAAAGCTTCTGCTGGTATTGGAAGAAGCGGAAAGAAGGCGCAAAGCGGCCTTATGTCGCCATGGCCGCATTTCTCAATGTGTGCTTCGAATTCGGCATGTGGACTTTCACATCCCTCGAAGGACCGCTGGCATTTCTCTATTCCTTCTACTATCTGTGTTCCATGCTCTGCAGTTTGAATATTTTCTTCCTCCTGTGGGCGATTGGCCGCGCCTGCGGAGTCTTCGGCAGGTCTTCCGGAACTGAGGACGGGACAACCCATTATGAAAATGCCGGCTCCCGGGAGGATCGCAGGAAGTACGGAAGAGTGTCCTTAAAGAATTATATCGCCGTCCTCATCCTCATGCTCTTTGGCACCGGCATGCTGCTGCTCGTCAGCTACCAGAGGGCGAGGGAGAGCGTGTATGCCCAGATGGAGAAGAACTACAGCATCCTGGCGGACAAGTACGCCCAGGAGCTGACGGCGTGGGTCAATACCAATGCCACGATCATTGAGACGATGGCCGCAGAGATCACTTCGAAGGAGACTTACGAAGAGAGCGCGGAAGCATTTCAGAAATATCTTGCAGACAACTATCAGCTCCTCAACAAGGACGGGTACTTCTACGACATCTATTTTACTTATCCCGACAACCGCATGGCCTGTGCATCCGGATTCGTTCCGGATGGGACAGTGGATTATGCAAATGACCGGGTATGGTTCCGCGAAGCGGCCGGGACAGGGGAACTGTACTATTCGACGCCCTACAAGGACTCGGATACCGGAAAGACGATCATCACAATCTCCAGGGCTGTTTACAGGGACAACAAGCTGCAGGGCGTGCTGGCTGCCGATATTTTTGTGGATGTGCTGGCGGA
>CADCPJ010000364.1 GCA_902803245.1 uncultured Lachnospiraceae bacterium
AATACAGGTCCTCGCCGGGGTAATCGTCCAGATCAAGGACGACGTTACCGATTTTTTCTGTCATAGCTCTTCACCATTTCTGCAGGGACTTTGCTTCACCATGCTTGCAGAGATTTATCTTCATCTTATCTGCAGGAATTCTGCTTCGTCTTAGCTGCAGGAATTCTGCTGCGCTATATCTGCAGGGAATCTGCTTCACCATTTTACAGAGACTCCACGCTTACCGTCGAATCCATGTCATAGAATCCCACCGTGTTCTTCGCCGAGATTACGGTCACGTTCAGGATGTCATACAGCCTGTGGAACACGCGGAACTCCCCCTTGTGGTAGCCGGTGCAGCCAAAGGACAACAGGTATTCCCCGCCCTGCAGATTCATGTACTGCTCAAAGCGGACCGCGATCTCATCCCCGGCCTTCTTCGGGCCGATGTCTTCCTTCTCGAACATCGTGTTTGTGCCTGTAATCTCCGTGCCCTTCAGGTTTTTGAAGGTAAATGCGCAGATCGGCTCCTCCACGTCCTGATCAAAATGGATTCGCGCTTCGATCACAAACCGCCGCCCCTTCTCGATGCTGTTCGTGAGGAGGCCCTTGTCGTCAAAGGTCACGACCCTCGTAAAATGGGCCTGCCCCTCGCCGTACTCATTCGTCTCCGGATTCCTGGGCAGCCCTCCCGTCAGGGAATCCTCATCGGGGATGACGCTCCCCGCACCCTGGACGTCATTGCCGCCCGCACCGTCAGCCCCGCTTCCATCCGCGGGAAGACCGACGAGCAGCTTCTTGTAGAGGTCCACCATGTCCTTCGGCCTGCCCTCGGCCAGCATGACGCCCTTGTTGAGGAGGATCACGCGGTCGCAGTATTTCGAGATCGAGCTCAGGTCGTGGCTCACGAAGAGAATCGTCTTCCCCTCGCTCCGGAACTCCTCGAACTTGTGGTAGCATTTTGCCTGAAAGAACACGTCGCCCACCGACAGCGCCTCATCCACGATGAGGATCTCCGGGTCGATGTTGATCGCCACGGCAAATGCCAGCCGGACAAACATGCCGCTGGAGTAGGTCTTGACCGGCTGATTGATGAACTCCCCGATGTCCGCAAATGCCAGAATTCCGTCGATCCGCTGATCGATCTCCTCCCTGGAGAAGCCCATCATCGTGCCGTTTAAGTAGATGTTCTCCATCCCGGTGTATTCCATATTGAAGCCGGCGCCAAGCTCAAGCAGAGCGGAGATCCGGCCGTCGGCGGCCACCTCTCCGGATGTCGGCGTCACGACCCCCGTGATAATCTTAAGGATCGTCGACTTCCCGGAGCCGTTCACCCCGATGATGCCGACGGTCTCGCCCCTCTTCACGTCAAAGCTCACATCCTTAAGCGCATAGAGCTCGTGGTATCTCTTCTTCCTGGAAAGACCCAGAGCCTCCTTCAGCCGGTCGGAGGGCCTGTCATAGAGCTTATACATTTTATTGAGATGGGAGATCCGTATCGCCGGGACCTCCGCCTTATTTCCGCCCATCTTAATCCCAAATCACCTCATAATGTGACATTGGGGACAGTCCCCATTGTCACGTTTTATGTCAACTATTCCCGCACCGCCCCACTTGAAGCAATTCTCTTTGCAGAATTCACAGAATTCACAGGCTTCGCAGTCTTCACAGCACGTCCGCAAAATGGGGCCGGAGCCTCCTGTAGATCGCATTTCCGACGATGTACGCCCCGATCGCCCAGGCCCAGAAGTACAGGTTCTCAAAGCCCCGCTCAAAAAACCATCTCCCGTCATAGATCGCGTCGCGGTAGCCGGTAATGATGTAATACATCGGGTTGATTTTGAAGAGCCACTGGATGTGCTGAAATGCCCGGATATCAAACATGATCGGAATCGACCACACTCCGAACTGAAGGCCGATATTCACGATCTGGGACATATCCCGGAAGAAAACGACGATGGAGCTTGTGGCGTACACGAGCCCTAAGAGGAAGATCAGCATCGCCGCATAGTAGTACGGAAGCTGGATCAGATAGATCGTGGGATAGTGCCCGTATATTGCCGCGATGATCAGCGCGACCAGCACAAAAAAGAGGTGGACAAAAAGAGCCGAGAGCGCCTTCACCACAGGCAGAACCCGGATATTAAAGACCACCTTCTTCACGAGATAGCTGTATTCAAGAAGCGTTGCCGTTCCGGCACTCATGAGCTCCTGGCAGTAGAACCACGGCACGATTCCCGACACGAGATAGACGAGAAACGGCACGTCCAGCGACTGCCCGGACCTCAGTCCGTGACCGAAGACCAGCCAGTAGATGAACACGGTCACCACAGGCTGGACAAAGGCCCATATAATACCAAGATAAGACCCGGCAAAGCGGGTCTTAATATCATTTTTCGCGAGCTTTCCGATGAGTCTCCTGTTCTTCAGGATCTCAGCTGGCAAGGTCTCCTTTATGAACATGAACCGTTTTCTCCCGTCAGATAAGGGATATGCAGGCCTTAAGAAGCAGCCAGATGATCCGATGCGGAATCTGTATCCGGCAAGTAATTCTCAGCGATCCGATGCGGGATCTGTATCTGAAAGTAATCCTCAGCGATCAGATGCGGGACCTGTATTCGGCGAATGATCCCCACGCCTTGTCTTTCTCAGACAGATTGAGCGGAACGCCCTCGATGAGCGGCCACCTGACGCCGATCTCCGGATCGTTCCAGGCCAGTCCGCCCTCGTCGTTCGGGTGGTAGTAGTCGCTGCATTTGTAGCAGAACTCCGCGGTGTCGGACAGAACGTAGAACCCGTGGGCAAAGTTCTTCGGAATGAAGAACTGCTTCTTGTTCTCCTCGCTTAAGACGACGCCGAACCATTTTCCGTAAGTTGCGGAGCCCTCTCTTAAGTCCACTGCGACATCGAACACAGACCCCCTCACCACGCGGACGAGCTTGTCCTGCGGGTAATTGATCTGAAAATGAAGCCCGCGCAGCACTCCTATCGTGCTCGAGGACTGGTTGTCCTGTACGAAGGTGACATCGATCCCGGCCTTCGCGAAGTCCTCGAACTGATAGGTCTCCATAAAATAGCCGCGGCTGTCGCCGAAAACCTGGGGAGTAATGACTTTGAGTCCCTCGATCTCACAGGTCTCCA
>CADCPJ010000365.1 GCA_902803245.1 uncultured Lachnospiraceae bacterium
ACTGCGGCATACGGACATTTCGGCCGCACGGATGTGGAGCTCCCCTGGGAGAGACTCGATAAGGTCGAGACTTTGAAGAAGTATCTGTAATAATATTTTTTAAAATGAAGCACTTACAGGCGAGTCAGAGGATTTTACTCATGAAATCCTCCGGCTCGCCTTCCGTTTTGGGGCGGGGTTCATGGAATGAGAGCCGGGATGACTCCTTTTCCCCTTGACTCGGTTTGCTCATTGAGAGGATAATAACAGTATGTGGTACGTCATACAGGTCCGTACAGGAAGTGAAGAACGGGTGACGCTTAGCTGCCGGCGCCTGATCGTCTCAAAAGAGGAGGACGTCTTTTACCCGACGCGGGAGCTCATAAAGCGGATTCATGGGGAAAATGTCCTCACGAAGCGGGCGCTCTTTCCCGGCTATGTCTTTTTTGAGACGGAGAATCCCGAGGGGCTCTTTCACCGGCTGAAGAGGGTTCAGCTTCTCACGAAGCTTCTGAGGGTGGACGGCGAGTTTGTGCCGATTTATCCCGAAGAGGAAGCTCTGCTCAGGAAGCTCTGCGGGAAGGATCACAGTGTCGGTGTCTCGGAAGGGTTTACCGACGGAAAGAAGGTTCATATCGTATCGGGCCCTCTGACCGGCATGGAAGGAAAAGTGAAAAAGATCAATAGACACAAGAAGATCGCTGTTCTCGAGGTCTTTCTTCTTGGCGAGATGAGAGAGCTTGTCCTTGGATATGAGGATATCGGACTTGCGGATGTGGAATGAAGGAGAAGCGGATGAAGAAATGTTTCGCTCGAAGAGGAATTTTGCTGTGCCTTCTCTTTGTGCTTATTGCAGGCAGCATGCCTGTGGAAGCATATGCGGCTTCAAAGACCTATCCATATTACGGAAATCACCTGACAGGTGAAAATAAAGCGCTGTACAACCACCTGAAGAAAGCCTGGGCGGAAGGGAAGACGAACCCGATTACGACCTTTGCTTACAGCAGCTCGATCTCCGCTGCCGGCATGTGGGTATTAAATGATTATCCCCAGTACTTCTGGTGCAATACGTACAGTTCCGGATTTTACGGCGGGTACTGCACGTTCCGCATGGTCACCTGGAGGAACGCCATCCGGAAGCAGGCCGCTTTTGCCAGGCGGCTGAAGAATGTGGTTTCCCAGCTGAAGAGGAAGAGCAAGGGGAAGTCCCAGGCGGAAAAAGCGGTGATCATACACGACTGGATCTGCAGAAACTGCCGCTACGTAAGCGCGGAGTTTGACCAGTCCGCGTACGGGGTACTGATGAAGAAGAAGGCGGTCTGTGCGGGGTATGCGAGGTGCTACAAGCTCCTGTGCGACAGGATGGGCATAAAGTGCATCTGCGTCAACGTCTACTTAAACGGCGTGCCGCATCTCTTCAACTACGTGAAAGTGGGAGGAAAGTGGTACCTGATCGACTGCACGAACGACGACCAGGCGAACTACCCCAGACCGCTTCGCGATTTCTGCCTGGCGGGGAGCAGGTCGACGGGGGCCTATCTTGCGACAAGCTGCGGGGTCTTCCTCCCGGATCTGTCGGATGAGGACTATCCACTTAAGGACCGCACGCACGTCCTGACGATGTCGTCGGGCTTTCCCGCCGTAAATTATTCGGTTTACGACTACGACGATTACTACGACAGCGGGTATGATTACGGCTATGGTTACGGCGATGGCTATGGTTACGATGCGGCTTGAGCAATCTTTCCAGAGGAGGATCGTGTGATGAGGAAAAAACACTTGAAGATGCTGACGGCTCTTATAGCTGCAGCGGCAATTACTCTCTCTCCCGCGGCGGTGCAGGCTGAAGAGACCGAGGGCGAGGTCGTACAGACGGAAGAAGATGCCCAGGAAGAGGCTGTGGAAATTCCGGAGAGCACGGAAGAAGACATCGTGGAGTCCGCAGACGACTTTATCGATATACCCGTCGAAGGCGATGAGGAAGGAGACGGCGGGGAAGGCGCAGAAGATGGCGCCGCCGATGCCTTTGTCGACACGGGAGACGCAGAGTACATCGAGGCGGAGAGCTCTGTCGAGACGGCGGAGAGCGTCGTCTATCTGTGGCAGTACCGGTATGCCGGCATACCGAACAGGTACCTCGAGACCATATGCGACTGGCTTGCGGTCTATCACGCGGATGCGGCAATTCCGGATACGGGCATGATCCCCGCCATTTCGATCGTGGGTGTGGACGACAGCGACCGGAATGACATCCGGCTCTATGGGCATTTCCTCATCACGGACTATGCCCTGAACGGGACGACGCTGATGGATTTAAGGGACGAGCTGATCACCGGATGCATGCATCTGCAGCAGGTCTCAGAGGACAGCTATGTGCTCAGCAAGGCGGAGGTCCTTGACAGCACAAATCCCTCGGGATCGGCTCTTGTTCTCACCGGAGGGGACGGCGCTCTCATGCAGGGACTCCTTGCGGGCGGCATATCCACGGCGCAGAGAATGCAGTATATCCGGGACTTCGTGTGGAGCAACGGAATTGCGGCGGACAGCTATCAGGATGAGACGGGAGCGGTGAGAGC
>CADCPJ010000366.1 GCA_902803245.1 uncultured Lachnospiraceae bacterium
AAGACATGGACAAGAGAGCTTCCCTTCTTCTTTGCCGTGATGAGGCCATCACTGCTGACCTCGATCACGGACGGATCCGTCCACTCGTATCTCAGATCGATGCCAAACTGCCGGACTTTCTTTCCGGCGGGATTCTTTTTCTTCGCTCCGATCGCCGCCGTATCCGGGACGGCCATGCTGATCGTTCCCTTCTGCTTGACGGACAGCGACTTCGGATTGCCAAAGCCCGATCCCTCCGGAGTGATGATGGCCGAGGCGGAAGTGGTGATCACCCGGTCGTAAGAGTCGACCGCCATGACGATGAACTTGTAGTACTTTCCCGCCGTGAGCTTCTTTTTTGTCCATTTTCTCACGCCCGAAGAGGCGCTGACTTCGCCGTATTTCCTGAATTTCTTTCCGCACAGATTCCCAAAAATGATATATTTCTCCGTCCCTGCGACGGCGTCCCAGGCAATCGTGATGGAATTCTTCGAAGTTTTCAGCTGCCTCACCTTCAGCTTGCCGAACTCCGTCCCGAGGAGAGGGTCGTCGCTCTTCACTTTTTTGACCAGGTAGCCGGAGGCTTTGGAGGCATCGGTCCTTGCGGTGAGCGCAGTCCCGGGGGAGAAAGCCTTCGCTTTGGTGCTGTCCTTCGCGGGCTTTGCGCCGCTCTCATTCCCGCCATCCTCTCCGTCCGCTGATCCGCCGGAATCGGCCGGGCTTTGAGAGGACGTCTCCCGGGAGTCCGCGGCAGGATCGTCCGCCGACGTCTTCCCCGAATCAGGATGATCGGAAGGCGATGAAGAAGAGTCGTCTCCCTCGCTTTTGGCGGAAGTGTACGCGCTGACGACAGTGATCTTCCCGAGCAGTTCCATCCGCGCTCTCTCTTCGTCCCACTCTGTTTCAAGGCCCGCCCCGTTCGTCACGCTGAAAAATGAAGGATAGATCGTCGTCTCCGGGCTCATCCCGGATGTCGGCACCGTAAATGTCAGAACATGGATATTTCCGTCGGTTCTGTCCTCATAGCTGCGAATGTCCACTTTCTCCGTCGTGCGGTCAGGCTTTCGGATCAGAATCGTCAGGCCCGCCGATGTAAGCGGCAGGGCATCCTTCACCGAGAAGGAAACCCTGAAGGACTCCCCCGGCAGCACTTCCTTCCCGCTCACGCCGTTCATGCTCTCCATCCGGAAAGATCCCTGCACCAGCTCGGGAAAGGCAGGGCCGCCGGTCATCGTGAAGGAGCATTTGCCGGGAATTAAGGCTTCTTTCCCGTCCACGAGGACAGAATAGACCGTGTAAGTCCCATTTACAAGCTTGCTGTGGGAGATGGAGTGGGTGTATTCCGTCAGCTCCCCGTAAGGATCCTCAACGCGGAAAGCCCCCTGATTTCCCGAATTCCCTATCCTGTAGGACACTTTCAGGGACTTACACGGTCTCTTCAGTGTTACGCTGCACCTCACGTCATTTGGCCAGGACACGGTCTCCGGAGTGAATGTAATGGATCCGACGATGTCTGTGGGGGTGTCCTCCGCCAGGACGCCGGTCGTGAAAGCAGCGGTCATGAGAATCATAAGAGCTGCGCTTAAAGCTGTGATAAATGCCTTCATTGTCTTATTCATAGCAGTTTCCCTTAAAGTCATTGCTGCAAGTCTGTTTTTATAAATCCCTCTGTCAGTCCTTCTCTTCCTTTGGCCGTTCCCTGGCCGCAGGTCCTTTGGTCGTTCCCCGGCCGTTCCCTGGCCGCAGGTCCTTTGGTCGTTCCCTGGCCGTTCTCTGGCCGCAGGTCCTTTGGCCGTTCCCCGGCCGTTCCCTGGCCGCAGGTCCTTTGGCCGTTCCCCGGCCGCAGGCATTTTCAGGCCGTCCCGGATATGATCCCGCTGACGAACTCCCCGTCCAGTCCCTGATCGGACATCATCGCGAAGCTGAATCCCCCGCTCGTCCAAAGAGCCAGGTGAATCCCGTCGTCATTTTTCTTCTCGGTCACCTTGACATCTCCGACCATAAGCTCTTCTTCTTTGGAATATGTGTTGTAGTCGCCGCTGATGTCCTCCTCACCTCTCCCCTTCCGGAGACGGATCTCATTTCCCTGCCCGGTCAGGATCACCTCGGTCATCTGCCCGGGGATGCTCCGCCAGACGCCGGCCTCATAGCCGTCAAGGCTGCCCGGAAGGGTCAGATCAAATCCGGAGAGCTTCGCCGCGTGCTCCGGAGCATTTACGTCGATGAAAGGATTCTCGATCTCCACGTCGGATTCCGCCCCTTCCTTTTCCACCGCTGTCGGCCTCACATCCTCCTCCGATTCCACGGCGGATTCCTCCGTTCGGGCGGTTCCGCCCCCCTCTCCGCAGCCGCCGAGGAGTCCGACGACAGCTGCGGTCAGCAGGATTCCTGCCAAACGTCTCTTCAAGTGCCTCACCTCCAAAAGTATCCTGTTCAGTAGCTGTTCAGCACCCCGCATTCGGGGCGCATTGCGGTCTGCGCTCCGAAATCACCTTGGGTCTTTTCTTTTTCCGGCTTTGCCGCTATACTGTAATCACTTTTTTACAGTCAATAATGAAATTGCCTGCATATGCAGGACATTTCATTTTCCCTATATGCAGTTGAGTCAGGCAATTGCCTAAGCCGGGTACTGATTTTATCCGGCAGAAGCAATAACCGGCATAGGCAATTGCCTTCGGCAAGCTTGAGGTTAACTGATATAAGGTCAACACAGCTGTTCAGCACCCCCAAGAGGAGGTACCAAAATGCCCCAGGTTGATGAAATCCTGTCGGCGCTCCGCCTTCTGGCAAAGCGCAACCCGGCCGTGAAAGAAAAACTCTTAAAGACCAGTGAGATGCCTTCACCGGTCCGCGCCCTGTGCGAGCTCGCCGCGTCTTACGGCTATCCGCTCTTTGAGATGGACCTCGTCCTTGCGGGAGAGGAGTATTACGCCAATATGCGCCGCAGCACGAACGGCGGCGGGGAGAATTCGCCCCTCCTTGCCGGAGAGGACGACTACTACGAGATGTTCATCGCTGATCTGAGGACTCTTTGATTTTTGAGAGATGACACCTCTACTCGTTCGGCTTTCGGTAGAACCAGCCGGACAGGGATTCCGTCTTCACCGAATTGATAAATGCGTGGGGGTCGATCTGCCGGATCGCATCGATGACGCTGTTTACTTCTTCCGCGGAGACAACGGAGTAGACCACGGCCCGCTCCGTATTCTCGTAAGCCCCTTCGCCGTGCATGATCGTGGCGCTGTGATTGCCGATCTTCTGGATCGCCGCGCAGACGGGCTTCGGATCATTTGTCACAATGAAGAGCGTCGTCTGCTGGTATCTCCTGTAGCGCATGTGGATCACCTGCGTGGAGAAGAACTGGAAGAGAATCGAATAGAGGGCCTTGTTCCACCCGAAGAGGAGTCCCGCCAAAGACAGTATCACGGCATTGACTCCCAGAATGATATTGAAGGAATCATATCCCCTCCTCTCCGACAGAAAGAGGGAGATGAAGTCCGTTCCCCCGGTGTTGGCGTTCATCTGGAGGCAGAGACTGACCAGGAACCCGTTGATCATGCCGCCGAATATGCTGATGAGCAGCGTGTCGTAGGTGATGGCATGGGCCGGGATCAGGTCTGTGAGAAATGAGGAGAGCACGACGAAGTAGAACGTATAGATCGTCAGCTTCTTCCCTAAATAGCGGAAACCGATGTAAAACGGGACGGCGTTTAAGAGCAGGTTGACCAGGGTGTAGGGGACGGCGATTCCGAAGAATGTCTCCATGGACCGCTGGATGAGCACCGCAACTCCCGTCACTCCCCCGGGGAAGATTCCGCCCGTATGTACGAAGGTTTTGAGGTTGATGGCCTGAAGGAGTGCGGCAAGCGTGATGACAAGGATGCGTTTTCCGTCTTCCCGAAATGAAAAATGCATGTAAATTCTCCTTGCAGTCTTTATAGTCGTTAATGAAATTGTCTTTCTTACGCAGAACATTTCGTTTTCCCTATATGCAGTGAATCCGGGCAATTGCCTTCGGCAATTACCAAGGTTAACTGGTATAGAATTAAAAACGGTTCCGCAATATGTTCATCATACCATGATGCATGCGAAAATACCACGTAAGGCTTATATCATTTTCATCACAAATACATGAGGAAGAGACACTATGGATCGAAGAGACCTGATGGAACTAAGAAAAGTGATCAAGGCAAAAGACACGGTGATTGACTGGATCTACAGCATCTATGTGGATCCCGACAACCAGATCGCATATGAGGGGATCACCCGGCTTCTGGATCTCGAGGATTCCGAGAGGTTCCGCCATCTGGCCATCTTTGCAAAGATTCTCGGCACGAGGATCGGCATCAGCACATTTCCGGAGGCCCTGAAGGCTCAGCAGGAAAGCCTCCTTGACCTCCGCTCCGCAAGCGGCACAGACCTCTATGAATTCGAGGCCTTCCGGGATCACCTGCTGGAATCCTATTCCCACACGGATCCGTACTACGCGACCCTCGTCCGCGTCATCTACGACGTCCCGGCGAAAGCGGGGGACGGGAGAAGGCTCGAAGACGGAGACCGGGTCTATGAGGCCCTTCTCCTCGCCATCTGTCCCGCAAAGCTCTCAAAGGCGACTCTCGGCTACGACGTCGATCACGTCGGCGAGCTGGACAGGAGATGGCAGATCGGGAACCCCTCATGCGGCTTCCTCTATCCGGCCTTCTCGGACCGGGGCGAGGATCGGAGTGAGGTACTCATCTACTCGGCAAATCCCGACACGGAGGAGTACTTAAACGGCCTCTTCGGCATTGAAGAAGAGGCATCTCCCGTCAGCGCCAGGGCACAGATGAATCTCTTCGGCGAGGTGCTCGGAAAGCTCGACGTCTCCCTCGAAGCCGCCGCGGAGATTACCGGCGCCATCGTGGACAAGGCCGCCGATGAGGAGGGCACCGACCTCATCCGGGAGGACGTTCGGAAGATCATTGAGGACGCCGGCGTCGACACCGGTTCCTTCGATGAGGTCTACGAGGACACCGTGGGGAACACTCCCCTGTCCATCACCGCTGTCGCCCAGTCCCAGGTTCTCGTGAAGACGGACGCCGTGACCATCAAGGTGCCCGCGGACAAGGCTCAGCTCATTGAGACCCGCACCATAGACGGGAGGTCCTATATCCTCATTCCCGCGGACGGCACCGTGACGGTCAGCGGGATACCGGTGCGGACCGATACGGGCAATTCCTAAAGCTCTCTATTTGCGGCGATGAGGACACAGTTCTGCCTCTCTAACGGGCTTCTCGTCTCGTCCGCCTGCAGAAGGAGCACATGCGGGAACTGCCTGAGCAGGCGCTTCTTAAGCCTCCTGCCGGGAAGGGAGAGCGGGCCGTTCACAGCGGTCACGAAATTCACCACATAGAGCCCCTCCTCCTTTAAGTGGGCGCGGGTGAGGATGATTCCGTAAGTCCCGAGGAGCCCCGTGTCGAAGTCCCTGCCGCAGAAAGCGTCGTTGAAGATGAAGTCGTAAGTCTTCTCCGTCCCCAAGAGGAACGATACGCCGTCCGATGCACTCAGGCGAAATCTTTCCGCCCTCTCCCCGCTCTCAAGGGCACTCAAGGAGAAATATCTCCTGGCGGTATCGATGATTTCCGGGCTGATCTCTGCCGCGTCCATCCGGCTCCCCGGGTGAGTCACAAGGAAATGGTCCGCGTAGACGAAGCCTCCCCCTCCGATGAGCAGCGCGTCTCCCGATGCCATCTGCTCCGGGCGGAGCCGGACGGCCTCATCAAACCTGCGGAGATAGGGAAAAAGCAGGGTCTGCCGCTCGCCCCTCTCAAGGGCCATCGCCGACTCCAGGGCGCCGTCGACAAAGAGCAGCCTCGCGCGGTGTCCCCGGAAAAACCGCTCCCCAACTTCAATATGTCCGTAATCCGTATCGGCCTCAAAGAGAACGCCTGCCGCTCTTAAGGGCTCTCCCGTCCGGGCGGTCTGTTTCTTCGGCCTTTTGTGCTTCTTGTTTGCCATGAAGTGATGATATCACAATCTGATGCCCTTAAGCACCAAAAATAATCCGACAGCGTCCGGCAAATAGACTTCGAAGGATCACTGTCTGACAATAGTAAGGAAAAGGAATCCCTATGCTGCAAATCACCGGTTTGAAGATCCCCTGCGGCAGCGGCCCGGAGGTCCTCGAAAAGAAAGTAAAAAAGCTGCTGCGGGAAGATCCGGTGTCCTTCCGGATCGTCCGGCATTCCATCGACGCGCGCAAAAAGCCGGAGCTCTTTGACGTGTACGGAGTCATGGCGGACCTCGGAGTGAGAAGCAAAGAGCTCTCTCTCGCAAAAAAGCTGGAAAAGAGCGGCGTCCGCTATGTGGAGCCGCCCGTAAGGACGATCCCCCATCCATCTCCGGATGCCCCGGAACTGCTCCACCGCCCGGTGGTCATCGGGAGCGGGCCCGCCGGCCTCTTCGCCGCGCTGACACTGGCGGAGCGCGGCTACCGCCCGGTCCTTCTTGAGAGGGGTGCCCCCATCCATGAGAGGGTATCCGATGTGAATCGGTTCTGGAAGGGCAAAGGCCTCGACGAGAACTCCAATATCCAGTTCGGAGAAGGCGGAGCCGGGACATTTTCCGACGGGAAGCTGACGACCGGTGTCCGTGACCGCTTCGGCAGGAATGCCCGCGTCCTTGAGACATTTGTGGGCGCCGGAGCCCCGGAGGACATCCTCTATGAGCAGCTGCCGCACATCGGGACCGACGTTCTTCGCACAGTCATCGTGAATTTGAGGGAGCGCCTCATCAGCATGGGCGGCGAAGTCCGCTTTCACAGTCTCGTGACCGGCTTTGTCCGGGACGGGTCGCTTATTTCCGGTCTCTCCGTACAGGATACCCGCACGGGCGGGACCTCCTTCCTTGAAGCGGACGCCGTGATCCTCGCACCCGGACACAGCGCGAGGGACACCTTCCGGGTTCTCCGAAAGACCGGTGTCCCCATGACGCCAAAAGCTTTCGCGATCGGGGTCCGGATCTCCCACCCCCAGTCCCTCATCGACTTCCGGCAGTACGGCGTATCGGACGCCCACAAGATGCGGCGGCTGCGCCTTGCTTCCGCGAGCTACAAGCTGACGGCGCAGCTTCCTTCCGGCAGGTCCGTTTACAGCTTCTGCATGTGCCCGGGCGGATATGTGGTGAACGCCTCTTCCTCCAGGGGGTATCTGGCCGTTAACGGCATGAGCCTTTGGGCGAGGGACTCCGGCAGGGCAAACAGCGCCATCGTACTCACCGTAAATACGAAGGACTTCGGCTCCGACGACCCCCTCTCCGGAGTTGTCTTCCAGGAGAATCTTGAGAGGCGGGCCCATGAGCTTGCAGGCGGCCGCATTCCGGTTCAGAGATACCCGGATTTCAGATCCTCACACATGCATGCCGTCCCGGGTGATTCCGGAACCGGGCAGAAAGGTGATGGCCGGCCGGGAGACGCATCGGCGGAGCAGTCCGGAACAAAAGAGCAGTCCGGAGTAAGAGATCTGTCCGAAATAGGGGATCTGTCCG
>CADCPJ010000367.1 GCA_902803245.1 uncultured Lachnospiraceae bacterium
CCGACCGAAGCGGAGCGTAGACCTCTGAACGCCCACAATGAGGGACGCAAAGCGTCCCGAATGCTGGGGGTGCTGAATAGTTACCCGGATTTTTGAGCATATAGGGAAAACGGAATGTTCTTCTAAGGAGACACCGAAGGCGTCCCCTGCGGAGGCATTTTCGCAAATGACTACAATAAAAGGAAGTATGAACGATGGTTGAACTGGACCCCATCCGACTGGAACTGAATTCTTACGATGAGCCCCTCGCGGAGATGCGCGATTCCCTGGACCTCGAAGTCAAGGAGAAGCGGATCGAGGAGCTGAACAGGGAGATGGAAGACCCCTCTTTGTGGAATGTGCCCGAAGAGGCTCAGAAGAAGATGAAGACCCTGGCCGCGCTGAAAGAGGATGTGAGCGGCTATCAGCAGCTCGTGAGCGACCGGGACGACATCCGGGACATGATCGCCATGACCGACGAGGAGCCGGATCCCGATATGGTTCCGGAGATCCAGTCGATGTATGAGAGCTTCAAGTCCCGCTTCGAATCCATCCGCATGAAGACGCTCCTTTCCGGGGAGTACGACAGCTGCAACGCGATTGTGACGCTCCACGCCGGAACCGGCGGCACGGAGGCCATGGACTGGACCAACATGCTCTACCGCATGTACACGCGCTGGGCGGAGGCGCACCGCTTTTCCGTCGAGGTGCTGGATCTTTTGGAGGGCGACGAGGCCGGTCTGAAATCCGTGACGTTCCAGGTCAACGGAGAGAATGCCTACGGACTCCTCAAATCCGAGCACGGCGTTCACCGTCTCGTCCGGATCTCGCCGTTCAATGCCAACGGCAAGCGGCAGACATCCTTCTCGGCCTGCGAAGTCATGCCGGATATCGAGGAGGACCTGGATATCGAGATCGACCCGAAGGATATCCGGATCGACACCTACCGCTCCTCCGGGGCAGGAGGACAGCACATCAACAAGACCTCCTCCGCGATCCGCATCACGCACTTCCCGACGGGCATTGTCGTGACGTGCCAGAATGAGAGGTCCCAGTTCCAGAACAAGGACAAGGCGTTCCAGGAGCTGAAGATCAAGCTCTATATGCTGAAGAAGGAAGCGAATGCCGAGAAGCTCGACGATATCCGGGGCAAGGTCACGGAGATCGCATGGGGCAACCAGATCCGCTCCTACTTCCTGCAGCCTTACCAGCTGATCAAGGACCTGCGGACGGGCGAGGAGCAGCCGAATGCCCAGAAGGTGCTCGACGGAGACATCGATCCGTTCATCAACGCCTATCTGAAGTGGACTGCACTCGGGAACACGGATACGACGGACAAGACAGGGACGAGATAAACCGGTTAACCAGTATAAGCATTGCCGAAGGCAGGAACTTACCTGAGGCAGAGGAAGGAGTACGAGCATGGCACAGATCGCCATCATGGGCTACGGAACAGTCGGCGCGGGCGTCTATAAGACGCTCACGATGAACCGCGATGTAATCGCGAAGCGCGCCGGAGAGGAGATCCAGGTGAAGAGGGTTCTTGACCTCAGGGATTTTCCGGGGGACGAAGCAGAGAGCAAGGTGACGCACGACTTCGCGGATGTGCTTAGTGATCCGGAGATCTCGGTCGTTGTTGAGACCATGGGGGGCTTAAAGCCCGCCTATACATTTACAAAGCAGCTGCTTGAGGCCGGGAAGAGCGTCTGCACCTCCAATAAGGAGCTGGTCGCGGAGCACGGCGTGGAGCTCAGGCAGACTGCCCGGGAGCACTCCGTCAACTACCTCTTTGAGGCGAGCTGCGGGGGCGGCATTCCCATCATCCGCGTGCTGGATACATCGCTTACCGCGGAGGAGATCGAGGAAGTCACCGGCATACTGAACGGAACGACGAATTACATTCTGACGAGCATGGCCGACGAGGGCAAGGAATTCGACGTTGCCCTGAAGGAGGCCCAGCAGAAGGGCTACGCGGAGCTCCATCCCGAAGCGGATGTGGAGGGATGGGATGCCTGCAGAAAGATCGCCATATTGTCCTCGCTCGCATACGGGAAGCACATCGGCTGGCGCTTCGTCCCGACCGAGGGAATCACCAAGGTGGACAAAGGGGACATCGAATACGCGAAGGCCCTCGGATGCAGGATCAAGCTCCTTGCCACCAGCCGCCGCGACGCCAACGGCATCTGGGCGCTCGTGGCCCCGATGATGATCGGGAAGGAGAACCCGCTGACAGCTGTGGACGGCGTCATGAACGCGATTATGGTGAAGGGCAATGCGGTCGGCACGACGATGTATTACGGCAGCGGTGCGGGATCTCTTCCCACTGCAAGCGCGGTATCCGGCGACGTGATCGCCTGCGTAAAGGGGAAGGACGGAAGCATCCGCACGGAACAGAGCACGGAGAATCTTGCTCTTCTCCCGGTGGATGAGGTGTCCCGGCCCTTCTTCGTCCGCATGCGCGGGACGGAGGAATATGCCCGTGAGATATTCGGGACGATCACGCATGTGGTGCATCTGCCCGATTATAAGGAGGAATTCGGATTCCTCACGGAGATGATGCCGGAAAAGGACTTCAAGGAAAAGCTGGATGCGGCGAAGGGAATCCTGAGCTGGTACCGGCGAGGCAAGAAGGAAGAGGAGCAGGAAGCATGAAGTATGTGCTGGTTTTGGGAGACGGCATGGCAGACGAGCCGATTGAGAGCCTTCAGGGGATGACTCCTCTCGAATACGCAAAGACACCTGTGATGGATGAGCTTGCCGGCCGCGGGGAGATCGGCATCGTCCACACGATTCCGGACGGAATGAAGCCGGGATCGGATACCGCGAATCTGAGCGTTCTCGGCTATGACCCGAAGCGCTTCTACTCCGGAAGATCCCCGCTCGAGGCACTGTCGATCGGGGTCCCGATGAAGGACACCGACATCTCCTACCGCGTCAATATCGTGACGCTGACGGATGACGAGCCGTTTGGGGCGAAGACCATAGTGGACCACAGCTCCGGCGAGATCTACACGGAGGACTCCGCGATTCTTCTGAAGGCGGTGCTTGAGGAGCTTACCGATCCCCGGTTTTCATTTTACCCGGGAACTTCCTACCGCCACTGCATGATCTGGGACGCGGGCGAGGCAGTGGAGCTCTCACAGCCTCACGACCACCTGGGCGAGGTGATCGGCCCCTATCTGCCGGAAGAGCCATTTCTTGGCATGATGAAAAAGAGCTATGAGGTGCTGAAAAACCACCCGCTGAACAAAGACAGAATCGCGAAGGGGCTTAATCCCGCAAACTGTTTCTGGTTCTGGGGGGCCGGGAGGAAACCGCAGCTCGAGTCATTTGAAAAGAAGTTCGGGAAGAGGGGCGTCATGATTTCCGCCGTCGATCTCTTAAAAGGAATCGGCGTCGGGAGCGGGATGAAAGTGATCAAGGTGGAAGGCGCCACCGGCGGGCTGAACACCAACTATGAGGGGAAGGCAGAGGCCGCAGCGAATGCCCTGCTAAAGGACGGATACGACTTCGCCTACATTCACGTGGAAGCTCCCGACGAGATGGGACATCAGGGGTCGGTAGAGAAGAAAGTGAAATCTATCGAGAATCTGGACGGGAGAGTGATCCGCGTTGTGAAGGAGGCCCTCGATCAAAGCGGCGAGGACTACCGCATGCTCATCCTTCCGGACCATCCGACTCCGATCCGCGTGCGCACGCACACGTCGGATCCGGTTCCCTACCTCCTCTATGACAGCAGAAAGGGAGTAAGGAGGAGCTGGAAGTACAATGAGCAAGAGGCGCTCCTTAGCGGGAACGACGCAGGGAAGGGCCCGGCGATGATGCCGAAGCTCCTGGAAATAACTGAAAACTGAGTAAAAGAAACGTGACACTGGGGACTGTCCCCAATGTCACGTTTTTTACTGCCTGATTACTTGACTGTGGCTGCTTCGCTCAGGAACTGGTTGACTGCCGCTTCCACGAGATCCGCGTCGAGGCCGTGGACCATGGCCGCTTCCTCGAGGGATTCGCCCTGGGAGGCCGGACACCCGAGGCAGTGCATGCCCATGTTCATGAGTACCGGTGCGACATTCCTATCGACGCGGAGAATCTCTCCGATTGTCATATCTTTCGTGATCTGTGCCATCTGATAATACCTCCTTATGAAAATGCATAATGCTTTTTCCCGCTTTATGTGTGAAACAAGGGCATTATACGCAATCCAGATGAGAGAAGTCAAGCTTTAGTACTTATTTTACGGGAATTTGACTTGAATAACCGAATGTCCGGGAATTACAATAGATCTACAGAATAAAATCTGATTATTTTTAAGGAGGAATTTATCATGGCATATGTGATTTCTGACGATTGTGTGAGCTGCGGAACCTGTGCAGGCGAGTGCCCGGTTGGTGCGATCTCTGAGGGGGCTTCCCATTACCAGATCGATGCGGACGCATGCGTTGACTGCGGAACCTGCGCAGCAGCCTGCCCGACGGAAGCAATCAAAGCCGGCTGAACTCACGGCGGCAGGAGAATAATAAAAGCACTGAGCCTTTCGGCTCAGTGCTTTTATTGTGACGGGCTCATCAGTCTTTTGACTCGGATACCTCGCGCACCTTGTCTTCGGCATCGACAAATGCCTTTACAATGTTCGGATCAAAGTGGGTTCCGGAGCCTTCTTTGATGATGTCCATGGCCTTGTCAAACGGGAAGCCGTCCTTGTAGCTGCGCTTGGAAACGAGCGCGTCGAAAACATCCGCCACGGCCATGATGCGCGCGGACAGCGGAATCTCCTCGCCCTTCAGCCCGTTCGGATAGCCGGTGCCGTTCCACTTCTCGTGGTGGCAGGCAGCCAGGTTCTTCGCTTCCTTGAGATAGCCGGAGTCCTCCTCGGAGACGGAGAGAATCGCCTGGTCGATGATCTCCCCGCCGGCCGCCGCGTGCCCCTTCATGATGTCAAACTCCTCGTCGGTCAGCTTGCCGGGCTTGTTGAGAATCGCATCCGGAACCTGGATCTTGCCGACGTCGTGGAGAGGCGCGGAATTGACGACATCGTTGCAGAACTCATCCGTGAGATAATCGGCGTAGATTCCCTCTTCCTTCATCTGGTCGAGTATGATCTGCGCGTATGAAGCGGTGTTCCGGATGTGGTTGCCCGTGCACTTGTCACGGCTCTCCACCATATCCGCCAGAACGAAGATCAGGCCGTTCTGCATCTTCGCGATCTTCTCGTTCTGCTTCTGCGTGTAAGCGATGTAGCTCATCGTCTCTTCCGTCGTCTTCGTAAAGGCCTTGTAGAGATTCTCGATCTCGTCCCCGGTCTCTATGCGGAGCTCCGTCAGGTGCTCGACGCTCTCCTCGCGCGCCCCTTTCGAATCGTAGGCGAATCTCTCGGCAACAAGGGACATGGAGTTGACCGGCAGGATGAGGTGATACTGGGCAAGATAGAGACCCAGAACCAGGATCATCACGAAAAACCCGACGAAGAGCGCAACGACCCTGGTCAGGAAGAGCATCTCGGTGTTTCTCACGTGCGCCATGGAGATGTCGACGCCGGCATAGCATTTACAGACGCCGTTACTGTCATATACGGGCTCATAGAATGTGAGGAGCCAGCCGTAGGTGTCGTCCGTGACCAGGGGATCGATTCTCTTTCCGGCCAGAAGTTCCGGAAGAAACTCCCTGAACGACTCGTCGAATTCTACGATCTCTCCGGGAGATGCGCCTTCGAGGCCCGGGGTGTCCACGTCGAACACGACGTGACATCCGTCCTCGCGGATCTGATATACATAGATATAGGCGATGTCCTCGTTGCTCATGTAGAGGTTTAAGAGGGAGTGGTCGATCTCCTTGTAGCCGTGAGACGCCTCACCGTCCCGGATGAATTCGTCCACGCGCCCGGCGTCTATGAGGTTGGCGGCAACCTTTGCCACGCTGCTGCCCATGCGGGCTTCCTGCTCGATCATCGCGTTGCGGTAGAGCATGAAGCTGATTCCGGTCACGATCATGGCGATGAGAAAGATGGCTCCGCCGAGGACAAGCAGGATCTTTCCCTGCAGTGAGATGCCCCTCGTATGCTTCTTCCGGGAGGCCTTCTGATCCTCCGCGCTCAGCGGCGCCTGGTGCCAGCTGTAAAAATGCAGCTTCTCAAGCGTCTTGCCCGAGACCGTGTTCAGTATGATGACAACGGGGAGAACCGTCAGGGCTTTGTCGGCGAGATCGAGGAGAATGTCAGCTGTGAACTGGGCCCAGAAGACGGAAGGTATGGACCGGTCGTAGAGGAGATGGGCGAGCTTGTCCGAGATGCCTCCGCTGAAATTCTGCCCGTAGAGCAGCCATGTGAGAACAGAACCCAGACCTCCGCCGATGAGGGCGAAGGTGACGATCGAAAGAAGAACCCCGAGGGGCTTTTTGAAGCTGCCTTTGCGCGCGAAATGTGCGGCCGCAACGGCGATGAGGACTGAAGTGGAGCTGTAGTAAGCCGTATTGACATCCAGGATGCCGCCGATCAGATTTGACACAAAACCGACCAGGACGCCGGGGACGATGCCGCCGACCGCCGAGGCCAGGATGGTCCCGAGGCTGTCTAAATAGAGCGGAAGCTGAAAATGAAGCACAAGCCGTGCGCCGAGGCGGTTTATGAGAATCCCTCCCCCGACCAGTATGAGCAACAAAATGATGCTGCGGCTCCTGGAATTGCCTGCTGCAGTGTGCTGCTGTTCCATCATAGGAGACCCCTTTAAAGGAGAGCACCGAGCTTTGGCACGGCATCTCCGATAAGAACGCTCTCCTCGTGCTCCCTCATATGCGCTTCGTGGGACGCCAGAAAGGCCCGCCCCGAGCCGTACTCGGAGAGAATGTTGCAGACCCGGTTGAAGTCCTCCGGAGTCTGGGACTGGTGGACAACGAGGAGATAGCGTTTTTCGCCCTTCGTGCGGTACAATGAGCTCTCCCCCCTGAAGAAGGAGCAAAGAGCGTGGCAGGCATGAATAACGTCGTCCATATTGTCAAATACAAATGCCCTTGTGAGGCTTGGAGCTCCGTCTTTTGTATCCGCCTTCTTGCGGTCGCTCCTGGAAGTTTTCTTCTGGGGAGAGGGAGAAGCGGTTTTTATGACATCCTCGGACGCGCCCTGTCCATCGGCTTTCTTCTTCATGCCCGCTGCTTTCGCTTCGAGGAGCTTGTGGAAGATGTCGATGATGTCGTCGGCGCCGTCCACTTTGGCACCGACATCCCCGTCTGCAACGACTTCCGTAGGAGAAAACTTCGCGAAGCGCGTATCCAGCTCCTCGGGGTCTTCCACCTTGGTGATGACCAGTGTGAGGGAATTGCCCGATCCCGGGATCGCTTCAATCATGAGGGGTGTGTTTGCATCGTTGGTAAAACCGTATTCCCTGTTCGCCTGGACCATCATGTCCCTGAAGAGGGCGCGGGCCTTCTCGCTCCCGTAGGCGAGCTCGCTGAGCTGGATCTGCCTCTCAGCGAGGTCTTCCGGCGTCAGGCGGCAGCGGATCTGGGTATCGCTGATCTTTTCTATCTTCATATTATGGCCGTCCTAATCATTCTTTGACGCAGCGCACCCGGCCTTTTTAAAGCGGGAACTGCGGCGGTATCTGCCATTTGAGTCTTATGAATAAGTATACATCATGCACCGCAAAATGTAAATTTGCACTTATTCTATAAAAATCCTCGAATTATATCACTTACTTATCAGGTTTCGATGAATCCGTTGACCTTTTCCGCCCGTCCTTTATAATAAGTGCTTAAAGAGAGGCCTTTCTTAATAAAAAACGGGAAACATTCCACACGACAACCGGAAAAGGAATTCTTACGGAAAAATGGCGCTGTCCCAAGCGATCGGACGGATAAGGACTGCCTTTGCATGTCCGCGGCCGACGAAGCGCCGGACCCCTTAAGGAAGCAGCTGATTCCTTAAAGGATCCGAAAAAAGATACTTCCAAAAAACAACCGATTATGACGAAAGGAGGGCCTTTAATAAAAGAAGCCGTGGCTGCGGCGAGACAGCCGACCAAAACTGTATAGAGATCCCCGAACCTCTCAAGGAATCCTGACGTGTATTTTTGAGGTTCGGGGTTTTTATTTACGAATGTTTTGAGAAATGATACAATGTCCACCAAAGGCAATTCACCATATCCGGGCCTATAGAGCGGCAGACCGGATGGAAAGCGGAGTTTTTTTATTAGGAGATATGACGAGGGAAGAAAGACAGAGGCAGCGCGCTTCGAGGCTGAAAAGAGGTGCGCTTGCGGCGATTTTCTTAGTGGGAGGTATTTGTCTCCTTAACCGGTTCATTCCCTCGAAGAAGCATATGGATCCCGGCGCTTTCTTCAAGGTCTCGGACGGGAAATGCGCTGTCGTGGCGGACGGAATGCTCTGTGAGGAGAAAGGCTTTTACCTGGACGGAGAGTACTATCTTAACTGCCTCACCGTATCAGGGAGCGTGAATCCGTCTGTGTTTTACGAAGACACCGAGGATCTTGTCATTGTCACGACGCCGACGGAAAAGCTCACGTACCCCGCCGCGGACAGCCCCGATGCGCTGCCGGAGGCCTGCCATGCGGACGGAAACACATATGTCTCTTTGTCCCTGCTTCAGAGAGTGTCGGATGTGTCCGTCTCGAAATACACCGACCCCTTCCGGGTGGTAATCGGCACGCGGGATTCGTATCCCGTGATGAGCTTTCAAACGGACGGCCCGATCCGCTTTCGCGCAGGAATAAGGAGCCCCATCATCCGGGACATGGAAGCGGGGGCAAGCGTCCGGGTGCTCGATGTGACGGAGGACGGGGAGCCCTCCGGGGAGAAGATAGACGGATGGACCCGCGTCTTCACGGAGGACGGGTACACCGGATACGCGGAGGACCGCTTCTTAGGGGAACTAAAGAGGGAAGAGACCGGAATTAAAGGCTCATCGTCCCGCTACACGAGGAGCTTTCTTGACGGGAAGGTAAAAATGATCTTCCACCAGACGACGGACGAGGCCAGCAACAGGGCCCTTGCGGAGTCTTTAGGAGACTTCGCCGGCCTCAATGTGATCGGCCCGACCTGGTTTTTCCTTGAGAGCACGGACGGCGGAGTGGCGAGCCTTGCGAGCAGGAGCTATGTGGAAACGGCCCACATAAGGGGGATGAAAGTCTGGGCTCTCGTCAATGATTTTGACGGCAGCATCCACAGCGCGTCCGAGACGGGCGAGGCGCTCTCATCCGATTCGTCGAGGTCGCGGATTGTCCGCGAGGTCATGGAGGGGGCGGATGAAAGCGGAGCGGACGGGATCTGCCTGGATATTGAGCTGGTGAGACGGGAGAGCGCAGCGGACTACCTCGAGCTCATCCGGGAATTCTCGGCGGAGTGCAGAAAGCGCGGGATGACGCTGTCGGTCTGCAATTACGTGCCGGCATTTACTTCCTATCTTGGCAGGAGCGAGCAGGCCCGCGTCGCCGACTATCTCATCGTGATGTGCTACGACGAGCACACTGCGGGATCGGATAAAGCCGGCTCCGTCTCTTCCCTTCCGTTTGTGGAAAAGGGGATAGCGGACACAATCCGGGAGGCGGATGCGGATCAGGTGATCGCTGCCCTTCCGTTCTATACGAGGCTGTGGACGACAGCCCCGGACGGCGCTCTTTCTTCTTCAAGCTGCGGAATGACGCGGGCGGAAGCTTATGTGGAGGAGCTCCGGATGGAGACCTCATATGACGCGGCCGCGGCACAGAATTATGCGGAGAAGAGGGAGGAGAACGGGACGCTCAGCCAGATCTGGCTGGAAGATACGGAATCCCTGAAGGCGAAGCTGCAGGCGGTCAGGGAGGCCGGCTGCGCCGGTACCGCTTTCTGGAAGCTCGGCCTCGAGAACAGCGGGGCGAGGGAGCTTGTTGCCGGGGGTGATGCACAGCTGCAATCATCTCCTGTTCGCAAAGACGATATCGAAAGGGGAAAGGAGTATTAAGGGGTATGGAAGATTACATGTCATTCAAGCCTGCTTTAAGAGGCTTTGACAAGGACGAAGTCCTCGAATACATCCGGAGACAGGAGGAAGAGGCGAACGTGAGGATCGCCTCGCTGGAAAAAGATATCCGGAAGCGGGATAAAATCATCTCGGAGCTGAAAAACCGGATCGTCCTGAAGGACGAGCAGGTGGACCGGATGGAGAAGGACATCCGGGAGAAATATCAGAAGTATATCGACAACTACCACCAGATCGGGGAGCTGGTGTATGACGCCAAACTGAAGGCCGACCGCATCGTCGAAGATGCGCATGCCGAGGCCGGCAGGATCCTTGCCAATGCGGATGCCGAGGCCAGGCGCCGCGTCTCCTCCGTGCAGAATGAGATCAGCCAGAAATTAGCTGACGGGAAGCAGAAATATGTCGCCGTCCAGGACGAGATGAACGAGATCGTCGAGCTCTTCAACCAGATGCAGAAGAAGTTCATGCAGTCCTACAAGGAAGTGCATGAGCTGATCCAGAGCATGCCGGTGACTCTCGGGGATATCGGGCTTTCCGGAAATCTGGACGATGAGGACGACGAGGAGGACTTTGACGACGTGGACCTTGAGCTGAAAGCTCTCGGCATCGACATAGACTTCGATGAGGACTTCGAAGGGGAAGACGAATTTGATTCGGAGCTTCCGATAAAGAGCTCCGCCTCTCCGGCAAAGACAACCGGAAATTCCGCCGGGAACGCCAGGGAGAATCATGCCTGAGCGGGAGCTGAGGACGGAGATCCTCAGGATCGATCCGGAGCACATCGACATGGAGAAGCTCTCTTTGGCGGGGAAAGTGATCCGCGGCGGGGGGCTCGTCGCATTTCCCACCGAGACGGTGTACGGGCTCGGCGGCGACGCGCTCAGCCCCCTCTCCTCGAAGAAGATCTATGCGGCGAAGGGCCGCCCGTCGGACAACCCGCTGATCGTGCACATAGCGGATATGGAGCACCTCTTATGTATCGCGGAGGAGATCCCGGAGACGGCGCTTAAGACTGCCGATGCTTTCTGGCCGGGACCCCTGACCATGATCCTTAAAAAAACGGAGCTCGTCCCCCATGAGACGACAGGGGGGCTTGATACGGTGGCAGTCCGCATGCCCGTGGACGCGGTCGCGGCGGAGCTGATCCGCATCTCCGGGGGCTACATCGCTGCTCCGAGCGCCAACACGAGCGGGAGACCTTCTCCGACAAGCGCCGCCCATGTGATCGAAGACCTCTCCGGAAAGATCGACATGATCCTTGATGCCGGGGACGCGGATATCGGTCTCGAATCAACCATCGTTGACCTGACGGAAGACGTCCCGACGATTCTTCGGCCCGGGTTTATCACCCTCTCGATGCTTGAGGACGTTCTTGGAGAAGTGCGGCTCGACCCCGGACTTCTTGACGCTGAGGCAATGAAGGGAGTGCGCCCGAAGGCTCCCGGCATGAGATACCGCCACTACGCGCCGAAGGCCCCTCTCTTTGTCGTGGAAGGAGAAAAGAGTGAGGTCACAAGGAAGATCGAAGAGCTCTCAGCGGGAGAAATCCTTAAGGGAAAGCGGGTCGGGATCCTCGCGTCGGACGACACGGCGGGGCAGTATGCGGAAGCCCTGAAGCCGGGGTGCGTCTGTATCCGGAGCCTTGGGAACAGGGAAGAGGACAGGACCATAGCGAGGAGCCTCTTCCGCGTGCTCCGCGATTTCGACAGCGGGGAGGTCGACGTCATTTATTCCGAAGCCTTTGACACGCCGCATCTCGGGATGGCGATCATGAACCGCCTCCTTAAGGCCGCGGGACATCAGGTGATCGAAGGCGGCCGGTAAGAGACGAAAAAAGGTGCAGGCATTTCGTGAGCGACGATACGGGGAGCAGGCAGTTTCGTCAGCGTCGATAACGACTGTAATGGACGACAACAACCAAAGACGGAAGGAGAAGACATATGGGAAAAATAATCATAATGGACCATCCGCTCATCAAACACAAGATCGGCATTATCCGGGACATGAATACCGGCACCAAGGAGTTCCGGGAGATGATCTCTGAGATCGCGATGCTCGAGACTTATGAGTCCACCAGAAATCTCCTCCTGGAGGAAGTGGAGATAGAGACGCCGATCTGCCCCACAACCGTGGAGCGCCTCGCGGGGAAGAAGCTCGCGATCGTCCCGATTCTGCGCGCCGGACTCGGCATGGTGCCCGGCATCCAGGCTCTGATCCCTTCCGCCAAGGTGGGACACATCGGAATGTACCGTGACCCCGGCACACTGAAGCCGGTTGAGTATTACTGCAAGCTGCCGGCGGACATCGAGGAGAGGGACGTATTCGTCGTGGACCCCATGCTTGCCACCGGGGGATCTGCCTGCGACGCCATCGCCCAGCTGAAGGCACACGGCTGCAGGCACATCACATTTTTGTGCATCATCGCCGCGCCGGAGGGGCTGAAGCTGCTTCGCGAGACGCACCCGGAAGTGAACATCACGGTCGGAGCTCTCGATGAGCGCCTCAACGAGGTCGGATATATCGTACCGGGACTCGGGGACGCGGGAGACCGGATCTTCGGCACGATGTAAATGTTCCCATTTAGACGCGATGCGGTCACACCTGCCGTTAAGGAAAGGGGGAAGGCTATGAGCGAAAAGAGAAAGGACTATCTGGCCTGGGATGAGTACTTTATGGGAGTGGCCATCCTTTCGGGGATGCGCTCCAAGGATCCGAATACGCAGGTTGGCGCCTGCATCGTGAGCGGGAACAACCGCATCCTCAGCATGGGCTACAACGGGTTCCCGAACGGGGTCTCGGATGACGAATTTCCCTGGGGGAGGGAGGGGGAGCCGCTGGAGAACAAATATTTCTATTCGACTCACAGCGAGCTGAACGCGATCCTCAATTACCGGGGAGGCTCCCTGGAAGGGGCAAAGCTCTATGTGACCCTCTTTCCCTGCAACGAGTGCGCGAAAGCGATCATCCAGGCCGGGATCAAGACGGTCATCTATGACAGCAACAAGTATGCGGACCTTCCTGCATTTATCGCTTCCAAGCGGATGTTCGACGCCGCCGGCGTGGAGCTTAGAAGATACAGGAAGACCGGAAGAGAGATAATGATCAATTTATAAAGAAAGAACGGAGCATATCAGATTATGGCTAAAGACAAGAAACTGGTAGAATCGATCACATCCAGAGACGTGGATTTCGCGCAGTGGTATACGGATGTCGTCAAGAAGGCAGAACTCACCGGCTATACTTCGGTCAAGGGATGCATGGTCTTCAAGCCGGCCGGCTACGCAATCTGGGAGAACATCCAGACGGAGCTCGACCGCCGCTTCAAGGAGACCGGCGTGCAGAACGTCTATCTGCCGATGCTGATCCCGGAGTCCCTGCTCAATATCGAGAAGGACCACGTCGAGGGATTCGCGCCGGAAGCGGCCTGGGTCACGATGGGAGGGAATACGCCCCTCCAGGACCGGATGTGCATCCGGCCCACCTCGGAGACGCTGTTCTGCGACCTCTACGCAAAGGACATCCAGTCCTACCGCGACCTGCCGAAGGTCTACAATCAGTGGTGCTCCGTGCTGCGCTGGGAGAAGACAACCCGCCCGTTCCTCCGCTCCAGGGAGTTTTTGTGGCAGGAGGGACACACGGCCCACGCGACGGCCGAGGAAGCCGAGGAGCGCACGCAGCAGATGCTGCACGTCTATGCGGATTTCGTGGAGGATTTCCTCGCGATCCCGGTCGTCCGCGGCAGGAAGACCGACAAGGAGAAGTTCGCCGGCGCCGAGGCAACTTATACGATCGAGGCCCTGATGCATGACGGCCAGGCGCTTCAGTCGGGCACGAGCCACAACTTCGGGGACGGCTTCGCGAAGGCCTTCGGAATCCAGTTCACGGACAGGGACAACACGCTGAAATATGTTCACCAGACATCCTGGGGCATGACGACCCGCCTCATCGGGGCCATCATCATGGTTCACGGAGATGACGACGGGCTCGTCCTTCCGCCGAAGGTCTCCCCGACACAGGTTGTCGTGATTCCGATCCGTCAGAACGCGGAGGGCGTTCTTGACAGCGCCTGCTCGATTGCGGATGAGCTGAAAAAGGCCGGAATCCGCGTGAAGGTGGACGACTCCGACCGCTCGCCCGGCTGGAAGTTTGCGGATCAGGAGATGCGCGGTTTCCCGCTCCGCATCGAGATCGGGCCGAAGGACATCGAGCAGGGAACCTGCGTGCTGGTCCGCCGCGACACGAGGGAGAAGATCACTTCGTCCATCAGCGAAGTCGCTGAGACAGCCGGAAAGCTCCTTGATGAAATCCAGAGGGATATGTTTGAGAGGGCAAAGGCATTTAGGGACGAGCACACCTACGAGGCATCCGATTACGACACCTTCCGGAACACAATTGAGGAGAAGCCCGGTTTTGTGAAGGCGTACTGGTGCGGAGACAGAGCCTGCGAGGATAAGATCAAGGACGACACGAGGGCGACCTCGCGCTGCATCCCCATGGGGGACGAGGGCAATCTCATCCCCGAAGGAAGGACGTGCGTCTGCTGCGGCAGGCCCGCGAAGAAGCTTGTGTACTGGGGCCGCGCTTACTGATTCCTTATCACTTCTTTGAGATATGAAACTGAAATTACCTGCAAAAGTCAGCTATATACTGGACACCCTGAGACGGCATGGGCATGAAGCCTATGCCGTCGGCGGCTGTGTGCGCGACTCCATCCTCGCAAGGGAGCCGGACGACTGGGACATCACGACCTCCGCAAAACCGGAGGAGGTAAAAAAATGTTTTCGGAGAACCGTCGATACCGGGATCCTGCACGGCACGGTGACCGTCATGCTCGAGGAGGATGGCTTTGAAGTGACGACGTTCCGCATCGACGGGACATATTCCGACGGGAGACACCCGGACGAAGTCCGGTACACTTCCAGGCTGTCCGAGGACCTTATGCGGAGGGATTTCACGGTCAACGCGATGGCTTACAATGACGAAAACGGACTCATCGATCTCTATGGGGGCATGGAGGACCTGCAGAAGAAGAGAATCCGATGCGTGGGAGAAGCGAACGAGCGGTTTTGTGAGGATGCGCTCCGCGTCATGAGAGCTGTCCGCTTTGCAGCCCAGCTCGGGTTTTCCATCGATCCGGAGACGAGGAGCGCCATCACGCTGCATGCCGAAAGGCTCCGGATGGTGAGCGCCGAGAGAATCCGGACGGAGCTTATGAAGCTGATCGTCTCCCCGCACCCGGAGCTTTTTGGGGAACTCTTTGAGCTCGGCATCACCCGCGTAATCCTGCCGGAATTTGACGAGGCCATGAACACGGAGCAGAACACGCCGCACCAGATGTACACGGTGGGGCTCCATACCATCAAGTCGATGTGCGAGGTGCAAAATGACCGCGTCCTCCGCCTCGCGATGCTGCTCCACGATCTCGGCAAGCCCTCCATGAAGCAGACGGACAGCCGGGGGACAGATCATTTTTCGGGACACGCCGAAAAGGGCGCGATGATGGCGGACGGTATTCTCAAAAGGCTTAAGTTTGACAACGACACGAGAAAGCGCGTCGTGAACCTCGTGCGCTTCCACGACATGCAGCCAAGGCCCGTGGACAGCGAAGTGAGGAAGGCCATCAGCCTCATCGGGAAGGAGAGCTTCGAGGACTATCTCGCCGTGCAGTGGGCGGACATTATGGCCAAGAGCGCTTACCGGCGCGAAGAGAAGCTGCAGCGGGTAAATGACGTCTTCAGGGCGTATAAGGAGATTCTGTCAAGAGGGGACTGCCTGTCGATCGGGGAGCTCGCGATCGACGGGACGGACCTCCTTCAGATGGGAGTGAGGGGACCGGCCATCGGGGAGATACTTAGAGACTGCCTGGACGAGGTGCTTAAGGATCCTGAGAAAAATGACTACGAATATCTGCTGACCCTCGCCGGGAAATATATGAAGAAGATGGAGGCGAATGAGCTCTCCTCCCCTTTAAGGGAAAGAAGGTGAAGTATGATTCACGTCGTCCTCTATCAGCCCGAACAGCCGGGCAACGTGGGAACCATAGGGAGAAGCTGCGTGTGCGCGGGTGCAGCCCTCCATCTGATTGAGCCCCTGGGCTTCCACATCACGGACCGCCACATCCGCCGCGCGGGGCTCGACTACTGGCCGAGGCTCAAAGTGGAGAGACACATGAATTATGAGACCTTCCTTGCGGAGAGCTTTGAGAGGGAGAGGAGGGCCCGGGAGACGGAAGGCGAAGGAGCGCCGCGCCTCTTCTTTGTGACGACGAAGGCGCACCGGACGTACGCGGATGTGTCCTTCGGGCCGGATGATTTTCTCATGTTCGGAAAGGAGAGCGCGGGGATTCCGGAGGAAATCCTGTCCCGCCGGGAGGAGGACTGTATCCGCATCCCCATGGCTTTGGGGGAGAGATCCCTGAATCTGTCGAACTCCGTGTCCATCGTTCTCTATGAGGCGCTGCGGCAGAACGGCTTCTTTGATCTGGAGAAGACAGGGGAGCTTCACAGGCTGTCCTATGTCTGACTGGCTCGGGAAGAGGCGGCAGGGCCGCCTGCAAGCCCGCTCGGGCATAAGACAGGAACAGGTGATAAGGCCGGACGATAAGACCAGGCCATAGAAACAGGCGATGCGGAAAGGAGGCAGGCATGTTCGGCAGAAAAAAGCAGGAAGAAAAGAGAGTCTCTTTCGACCGCGGGAAGCAGTATCCTGCCATGCGATGCAGCATCTGCACCGGGGAACGGGTGGCGGGACTTAAATCCTTTGAAGGCGGAGAGTTCGAGGAGCTCATGCTGATCCGCAGCGATGAGGACTTAAGGAGCTTCCGGCGCATGACCGGCCTTCGGGACGGGGAGGAGATCCAAAAGTTTTACTGATGCCTTGTTGCCCCCCTATTGAAAAAGACATATAATACTCATAGTATGGCAACACCGGAAAAAACTATTATCAATAATGGAGGGACAGGTATGTATCAGGACGATTACAAGAAGTGGCTGGATGCCGATCTTCTCGACTGCGACTTAAAGACAGAGCTTCTGAACATCGCGGGCGACGATGAGGCGATCAAGGAGAGATTCGCTGTATCGCTTCAGTTCGGCACGGCGGGTCTCCGCGGAACACTCGGTGCGGGCACGAACCGCATGAATATCTGGGTCGTCCGTCAGGCGACGCAGGGAATTGCGAACTGGGTGAAGACCCAGGGCGGAACCCAGACGGTGGCGATCAGCTACGACAGCCGCTTAAAAGGCAGCACATTTGCCAAGGACGCCGCAGGAGTTCTGGCGGCAAACGGCATCAAGGTCCGCATCTACGACGAGCTCATGCCGGTTCCGGCACTGTCATTTGCCACGAGATATTACAACTGCAACGCGGGCATCATGGTGACGGCCTCCCACAACCCGGCAAAGTACAACGGCTACAAGGCCTACGGGCCCGACGGATGCCAGATGACGGATGACGCCGCGGCGATCGTCTATGACGAAATTTTAAAGACGGACGTGCTGACCGGAGCGAAGTACATGTCCTTCGCGGAAGGCGTGGAGAAGGGACTCATCCGCTTTGTCGGCGACGACTGCAAGGAGGCCCTCTACGAGGCGATCGAAGCCCGCCAGGTCCGCCCGGGACTTGCAAAGGACGCGGGACTGAAGCTCGTGTATTCCCCGCTGAACGGCACGGGACTCGTCCCGGTGACAAGGATCCTCAAGGACCTCGGCATCACCGACGTGACCATCGTGCCCGAGCAGGAATATCCGAACGGCTATTTCACGACCTGCCCCTATCCGAATCCCGAGATTTTTGAGGCTCTGAAAAAGGGCCTTGAGCTCGCGAAGGAGGTCGGCGCGGACCTCATGCTTGCGACGGATCCGGACGCGGACCGCGTCGGCATCGCCATGAAATGTCCGGACGGCTCGTACGAGCTGGTCTCCGGCAACGAGATGGGAGTTCTCCTTCTCGACTATATCTGCGCAGGGCGCATTGAGAAGGGAACGATGCCGAAGAACCCGGTGGCGGTCAAGTCCATCGTCTCGACCCCGCTGGCCGACAAGGTCGCGGAGCACTACGGCGTGGAGCTCCGCCACACACTGACCGGCTTCAAGTGGATCGGCGACCAGATCGCACAGCTTGAGGCGGCCGGCGAAGTGGACCGGTTCATCTTCGGCTTTGAAGAGAGCTACGGCTATCTGGCGGGTCCGTATGTCCGCGACAAGGATGCGGTCATCGGCTCGATGCTGATCTGCGAGATGGCTGCCTATTACCGCAGCATCGGCTCTTCCATCAAGCAGAGACTGGAGGAGATCTACACCGAGTATGGCAGATACCTCAACAAGGTGGACAGCTTCGAGTTCGGCGGACTCTCCGGCATGGAGAAGATGGCCGGGATCATGAAGGGTCTTCGCACAAATCCTCCGGCCGAATTCGGAGGCCGCAAGGTCATAAAGGTGACGGATTACACGAAGCCCGAGGAGACGGGCCTTCCGAGCGCCAACGTGCTCATCTATGACCTCGAGGACGGAGCGACCGTCGTGGTCCGCCCCTCCGGCACGGAGCCCAAGATCAAGGCTTACTATACGACTCTCGGCAAGTCCTTGGAGGAAGCGCAGGCGGAGAAGGACGAGCTGGCCGCTTCTCTGAAGCCGATTTTTTCTTAAGGGCGGCACAGAGTTTAATGACGGCTTCTTGCGTGCCGGCTCTCCCAAAAGGGTCATTTATGTAAAAATGTTGCATCGCGGCTGCGGCGTTACGCCTTCTTGCGCATCCTCTCCCGATGAGGGGAACCCCTTTGGAAAAGGAATTGGAAATACACGGCCCGGCATTTTGACGGGAGCGTTTTCTGCTTGACAGATGTTGCATAAAAAGGTATAACATAGAAGTCTAATACTATATTCGGCACCTTAGGACGGTGCTCAGGAGGGTTGTATGAACAAGGTAGAGTTATCTGCAGCGATCGCAAATGAGACAGGCCTTTCCAAAAAGGACTCCGAGGCGGTTGTCAAGGCATTTGTGGATGTTGTGACAGAAGAGCTTAAGAAGGGCGGCAAGGTCCAGCTCGTCGGCTTCGGCACGTTTGAGGTCCAGGAGAGGGCAGCCCGCGAGGGCAGGAACCCCCAGACAGGGTCGACCATGAAGATCAAGGCCTCCAAGGCCCCGAAGTTCAAGGCCGGTAAGGCTTTAAAGGACGCTGTCAATAAATAATACCGCACGGAAAGAGCTTTAATAAGCGGGGTGAGGTTTAGAAGCCTCCCCCCGCTTTGTTTCTAAGCAATTGCCGAAGGCAATTGCTTAGTTTCACTGCATGTAACTATTCAGCACCCCTGAAATCAGAGTAAAAATCAGGCAGAGAACTTGTTCTTTGAATGGTTTTTGCTCTGATTTTGGGGCGG
>CADCPJ010000368.1 GCA_902803245.1 uncultured Lachnospiraceae bacterium
GAGGGCAAGCCCGCGGAAGTGTGCCCGGTCTGCCACCAGAGGCTGATCACGATCACGCCGGGACGCGGGACGACAGTGGAGTGCCCGATCTGCGGCATCGAGGGGCAGCTCTCCATCGCGGACGGGGAGATCCGGGTCGAATTCTCCAAAGCCCAGCAGGACCGCGCCCGCGGCACATTTGCCGGACTTCGCGAGCACACGACGGAGATCCAGGGCTTCGGCGCAATCTGCGGCCCGAAGATCATGGCCAACAAGGAGAAGCTCGACGCCCTCATGAAGGAGCGCATCAAGGGCTTCGACGAGGCGATCGGAAATCCGAAAGCCTGAAGGAAGCATCGGTCCGCCCGGACACCCCGGATGGCATCTGTCACATTTTTCGAGGATGGGTTAAAAATGAACAATTCTTTATGACCTTGAAATCGGGAGGGTGCCATAAGAGGACCGTATGAAACAAGGAACTTGTTCGCCCGGTGCGTGAATCTCATGCAGGGCGCGAGTAAAATAAGGACAACAAAGCAACAAAGAAACAAAGAAACAGGCAGCAATACTAACACCATACTCATTAAAGGAGGAAAAAAGGAATGAGCTTTAAAAAGGTATTAGCATTTGGCCTCGCGGCTGTCATGACATTCTCTATGGCGACCTGCGCATTTGCAGACGGTGAAGTCAAGAATGCAAACGAAGACCCCGCGAACACTCAGGTCACGGATGAGACGATCGTGATCGGGCTGTCCTCTGAGCCGTCAGCCCTGTGGGCCATCGGTTCCGGCAAGGTCGAGAACGAGCTGGTCATCGTCCAGAACGCTCTTCAGGACACGCTGGTCAAGGTTGACAGGAACACGGGAGAGCTGCTTCCGAACCTGGCTACCGAGTGGGAGTGGGTTGACGACACGCACTGCAAATTCACTCTGCGCGACGATGTCACGATGTCAGACGGCACACCTCTTGTGGCGGACGACGTGGTCTATACCGTCAATGCGGCTCTGGAATACAGCCCGAACAATGACTCCGGCGCATATTTCACAGAGGCGGTTGCCGATGATGAGCACACCGTGACCATCGGCTTCACGACAGCGGCTCCCGATCTTCTCAAGATGCTCTCCTGGGGGAACTTCGGCATCGTCAGCGAGGATGAGGTTACTGCTGCCGGCGGCGTGGAAGCTGCTATAAAGAACCCGGTCATGGGCTCCGGCAAGTACCGCTTCAAGGAGTGGAACAGCGGACAGTCCATCGTTCTTGAGAGAAACGACAATTACTGGAATCCGGATTACAAGGGCTACTTCAAGGAGATCAAGTTCATCTTCACGAACGATGCCGCAGCCCGCGCGATGGCAGTCCTGTCCGGCGACAGCCAGGTCGCCTATGACATGCCGATCAGCATGGCTTCCACCTACAAGGGCAATGACCAGGTCAACCTGATTGCTCATACCTTCGGACAGAACACAAGGCTCTATTACAACCAGGGCGAAAATGCTGGCGCGACAAAGGACATCAAGGTCCGCCAGGCGATCGACAAGGCCCTTGACTTCAACGCCATCGCAGGCGTCGGCACAGCCGGCATGGGCACGGAAGTTCACAGCTACTTCCCGAATGAGAGCCCCTATTATCATGACATGTTCACAGCCGAAGAGCGCGCACAGGACATCGAAGGCGCGAAGGCCCTCCTTGCAGAGGCCGGCTATGACGACAGCAACCCGCTCGAGCTGACCATCATCGGCATGCAGGATCAGAACGATGTCTTCACCGTTATGCAGGCAAACCTTGCACAGGCAGGCATCAAGCTGAACATCAACATCGTTGACACACCGGCCTTCGTGGAAGGCGTGGCATTCAAGAACGCTTCCTATGACCTGGTTCATGTCGGCGACCTCGTTGACGCCAGATATCCGGCCATGATGGTCTTCTTCAAGCAGGGCAACATCGACACCTTCTGCATCGGCGGACCGAAGTTCACGACTCCCGAGCTCGAAGCGAGCATTCAGGAGTTCATCTCCGAGCCGGATGAAGAGAAGGCAAAGGAAGAGGCGCTCGCCATCGAGCAGACCTTCAAGGATGGCTGCTGGTACTCCAACACCTATGCTGAGATGCATGCAGCTCTGACAGCTAAGGACATCAAGGGCTACACCACAATCGAGCGCGGATTCCTTGACTGCACAAACTTCTACAAATAATATACGACTCTTAGCGATTTCCTGATGAAAGCGCTGCATATTGCATGCGGCTGCTGACTTACGGAAGTGTTTCCGGCGCCATGAAGGGAACCTTCGTGGCGCCGTCATTCTGTGAAGCTTCTCCAAGCAGATAAGAGGTGCGGCGGTGCCTTTTAAAGCGGCAGGGAGGCTGAAGCAGGTAGAACAGATATTAGGAGAACGAATATGGTCAAATATATCATTAAGAGACTTCTTCTCCTGATTCCGATCATTCTGGGCGTGTCTGCCATCATTTTCACACTGAAGACCCTGACTCCCGGCGACCCGGCGAGACAGATCCTCGGAAACGATGCGACAGAAGAGCAGATTCAGGCGAAGAGGGACGAACTGGGCCTCAACGATCCGGCTATTGTCCAGTATTTCCGCTATATCGGCGGTATTGTTCACGGAGACTTCGGCAAGTCCTACAGAACAGGCGAGCCGGTTATCTCGGAGATTCTGCCGAGACTTGGGACCTCCGCCATTATCACGCTGGGTGCGGTGGCGATCGGCGCCTTCGTCGGTGTATTGCTGGGCATATTGTCAGCCTTGAAAAAATACACCTGGGTCGATTCCCTCGTGCTGGTCATCTCGATGTTCTTCCAGTCGGTGCCGGAATTCGTCGTCGCTCTGGTCCTCATCATGATCTTCGCGGTGAACCTGCATGTGCTCCCGGCAACGGGAATTGACTCGATCAAGGGATATATCCTCCCGATGGCCACGATCGGCCTGGCCTCCGTCGCGAACTACACGCGTATCACGCGCTCTTCCATGCTGGAAGTCCTAAGTGAGGACTATATCCGCACGGCGAGAGCGAAGGGCCAGACGGAAGGAAATATCACCTTCCACCACGCGCTGAGGAATGCGATGATCCCGGTTGCCCAGTCCATCGGCACGAACATCGGCAACTCCATCGGCGGCGGCATGGTCATCGAGACGGTGTTCGGCATCCCCGGCGTCGGCAAGTACATCGTCGACTCCATCACCCAGAGAAACTATCCATCGGTCCTCGGCGGCGCCCTGATCATTGCGATCGTGCTGACAGTCATCAACCTCATCGTTGATGTCAGCTTCGTCATGATCGACCCGAGACTGAAGACCACAATCATCTCCGGATCCTCGAAGAAGGCTCCGAAGAAAGCTGCAGCGTAAGGGAGGAATGAAATATGGCAAAAATGCATACTCCCGCGATGGAGCGGATTGAGAGAAAGAACGCGAAGAGAAAGAAACCCGTGAATTCCACGCCGGCCTATGAGTCCTGGAAGCGCTTTAAGAGGAACCCGACGGCGCTCATCGGTCTCGTGGTCGTCATCATCCTGATCCTCATCGCGATCTTTGCTCCGCTGATCGCACCTTATGACTACCAGGCGCAGGATTACACTGCCATGATGCAGGCCCCCAGCTCCGCACACTGGTTCGGAACGGACCAGTTCGGCCGCGATATCTTCAGCCGCTGCATCTACGGCGCGAGATACTCCCTGCTGATCGCCCTCTTCTGCACGATCGCAGCGCTGTTCTCCGGCGGACTTCTCGGAATCATCGCCGGCTACTTCGGCGGCAGGGTGGATACGGTCATTATGAGAATCATGGATATCTTCCAGGCGATCCCGATGATCATGATGGCGATGTGCATCGTCGCCGTTCTCGGAAACGGCATTCCGCAGCTGGTCGCGGCGATCATGTTCGCATCCATGCCTACGATGGCGAGAAACAACCGCGCCGCAATTCTGCGTGTCCGCGGCGCCGATTACATCGAGTCCTCTGAGGCGATCGGCGTGGGACAGGTACAGATGATCTTAAAGCACATGATCCCCAACGCGGTCGGCGTCATGATTATTTACTTCGTCGGCTTCCTGGCGGTTTCCATCATGATGATGTCTTCCATGAGCTACATCGGCGTCGGCCTTGCAGCTCCGACTCCGGAGTGGGGCCTCATCCTCAATGACGGCAAGTCCTATATGACGACAGCGCCGTACATGATGCTCTTCCCGGCTCTCATGATCATGATCACCTGCTTCGCATTCAACCTGATGGGCGACGGTCTCCGCGACGCGTTCGACCCGAGACTGAAATAAAGGAGGCAGGAGATGAGCGATAAGAGTTTGACAAGAAATGCGACGGACAAGATCCTTGTGCTCAAGGACCTCGTGATCCACTATGAGACGGACGAAGAAGTGGTGGAAGCCGTAAACGGCATAGAGCTCGAGCTGGAAAAGGGCAAGGTTCTGGGACTCGTCGGGGAGACGGGTGCCGGCAAGACCACAACGGCTCTCGGAATCATGGGACTTCTTCCCCCGAAGGTCGGCCATGTGGTACAGGGCTCGATCTGGCTTGAGGGAGAGGACCTGCTCCGGAAGACCGAGAAGGAGATGCGCTCTGTCCGCGGAAAGCGGATCAGCATGATCTTCCAGGACCCGATGACGGCTCTCAACCCGGTCAAGACGGTGGGCGACCAGATCGCCGAAGTTGTGCTTTTGCACAACCACTGCTCCAAGGCGGAAGCCATGAAGAGGGCCCAGGACATGCTGGCCATGGTCGGCATTGTCCCGGAGCGCTATAAGGAGTATCCCCATCAGTTCTCCGGCGGCATGAAGCAGAGAATCGTCATCGCGATCGCGCTCGCCTGCGAGCCGGATCTCCTGATTGCGGACGAGCCGACCACGGCTCTCGACGTCACGATCCAGGCGCAGATTCTCGACATGATGAGAAAGCTGCAGAAGGACAAAGGCACGTCCATGATCCTCATCACCCACGACCTCGGCGTCGTGGCCGAGATGTGCGATGACGTGGCCGTTATGTATGCCGGCCAGATCGTGGAATACGGCCCGCTCGAGGAGGTCTTCGACCACCCGAAGCACCCGTACACCAGGGCGCTCTATAAATCCATCCCGTCTCTCGACAAGGACGTGGAGAGGCTGCACGTGATCCCGGGCCTCGTTCCGGACCCGGCGAACCTTCCCGCCTACTGCTCTTTCTATGAGAGATGCCAGGAGAAGTGCGACAAGTGCAGGGAGTTTGAGCCCTGGGCCGTGGAAGCGGCGCCCGGCCATGTGGCCAAGTGCATCCAGTACACGCCCGAGTGGCCTCAAGACGTGAAGAAGGGAGGAGAGGAATAATGGCTGAGAATTTATTGGAAGTCAAAAACCTGAAAAAGTATTTCTTCACTCCCCGCGGAACCCTGCACGCTGTCGACAACGTGACCTTCAACATCGAGAAGGGCAAGACCATCGGCATCGTCGGCGAGTCCGGCTGCGGCAAGTCCACTCTCGGCAAAACCCTGATGAGACTGCACAGTGCGACGGACGGACAGGTCCTCTACAAGGGCGCGGACATCGCCAGTATGAACATCAAGGAGTTCAAGAAAAAATACCGCTCCAACATCCAGATGATCTTCCAGGACCCGTATGCATCTCTTGACCCCCGCATGAGCGTATTCCAGCTCGTACAGGAACCCATCAGGGTCCAGAACAAGAAAATGCCGAAGGCCGAAGTGGAGAAGAAGGCCAGGGACATCATGGAGTTCGTGGGTCTCGCCAAGAGACTTGAAGGCGCCTACCCCCACGAGCTGGACGGCGGCCGCCGCCAGAGAATCGGCATCGCCCGCGCCCTGTCCTTAAATCCGGAGTTCATCGTCTGCGACGAGCCGGTATCGGCTCTGGACGTCTCCATCCAGGCGCAGATCCTCAACCTCCTGCAGGATCTGCAGAAGGAGAGAGGCCTCACCTATATGTTCATCACCCACGACATGTCCGTCGTGAAGCATATCTCCGACGACATCGCGGTCATGTACCTCGGACAGATGATCGAGAAGTGCTCGGCAAATGAGATCTTCCGTGACACGATTCATCCCTACTCCCAGGCGCTGCTCTCCGCCATCCCGATTCCGAATGTGCACGAGAAGCGCGAGAGGATGGTGTTAAAAGGCGAGCTGACGTCGCCGATCGACCCGAAGCCCTGCTGCCGCTTTGCGGCGCGCTGCCCCTATGCGACGGACAAGTGCCTCGCGGAGGAGCCGGTTCTTCGGGAACTGAAACCGGGTCACTCCGTGGCCTGCCACTTTGCGGAGAAGTTTATGAAATAATGAAAGCCACTGACGGGCAGTTCGCCCTTCCCGTCGGGTATTCCGGCACCGGTTTTACCGGTGCCGCTTTGACTATGTGCAGCTATTTGGCATCCCGGAAATCCGCTCGTTTTGCTCCGGACGAAGCGGGGCGC
>CADCPJ010000369.1 GCA_902803245.1 uncultured Lachnospiraceae bacterium
CAGGCCTTATCTGCAATCAGAACCTGTCTCATTCATGCAAGCATGATGAGCCAGAACCTGATTTCAGATTGGCCGTGAATAGTAACATCAGAGTTGCAAATTCGACATTGACGGGAGCAGGGCTTTGCGATATAATGGCAAAGTCGGCGATGAAAGTCGCTCGAGTAGGGGAATCCTCTAATGGTAGGAGAGCGGTCTCCAAAACCGTCAATGGGGGTTCGACTCCCTCTTCCCCTGGTCTTTGCAGGCAGCTAAGAGCTGGTAACTTCGGTTGCCGGCTCTTTTCGTTTCCTGTTTTGGCTGGTGACGGTCAGGTACTGTTTTGGTTGATGATCCGGCTCCGTTCCGCACGGTGCTGAGCATGTTCTGTTCCGCACGGTGCTGGGCATGTTCTGTCCCGCACGGTGCTGAGCACGTTCTGTCCCGCACGGTGCTGAGCACGTTCTGTTCCGCACGGTGCTGAGCATGTTCTGTTCCGCCGGGCATTGATCAGGCTCTATAAGGAGAAAGCATTTATGAAAATACTCGCCCTGGTACTGTTTATCGCTGTCTACGTCGTCATGATCGCGTTTCAGAAATACCGCGTCTATGCGGCGGTGGCTGCCGCCGTCGTCTTCGTCGTTTCCGGCATCGTGCCGATCGGCGGCCTCATAGAGGTGCTGAACTTCAATGTTCTCCTCATGCTGCTCGGCATGATGCTGATCGTCTTCTTCTTCATCGAGTCGAAGATGCCGATGATGATCGCGGACGTGCTTCTGGACAAGTCGAAGAACCTGTGCTGGGTTACGATCTTCCTGTCGCTCTTCGCGGGAATCATTTCCGCATTTATCGACAATGTGGCGACGGTTCTCATGATCGCACCGGTCGCCATCGCGATCTCGAGGAAGCTGAAGGTGTCGCCGGTTCCGATGGTGATCTCCATCGCGGTCTCCTCCAATCTGCAGGGGGCGGCGACGCTGGTCGGCGACACGACTTCGATCCTGCTCGCCTCCTATGCAAAGATGAATTTCACGGACTTCTTCTTCATGAAGGGGCATCCGGGCATCTTCTGGGCCGTGGAGCTCGGGGCGCTCGCAACGATACCGATCATGATGTTTCTGTTCCGGGACATGAAGGAGCCGGTAGAGGCGGGCGAGCGGACGAAGGTGAAGGACTTCTTCCCGACCGTCATGCTTCTGCTTACGATTGTCACGCTCATTGTCGCGTCATTTTTCCCGAACAGGCCGTCCATGACCAACGGTATCGTCTGCATAACTTTTGGTCTGATCTGCATGCTGCACTCCTTTGTCCGGACGAAGAAGGGGGATGGCTGCGCCGCCTGCATCAAGGAGGTGGACTACCACACTCTGATCCTCCTTGCGGCGCTCTTTGTCGTCGTCGACGGCGTCAATGAAGTCGGCATCATCGACGACATCGCGGGCTTCTTCGTCAGGTTCGGCGGGCAGAACCGCTTCCTGCTCTACACGCTGATCGTCTGGGGGTCTGTCGCGATCTCGGCATTTGTCGACAATATTCCTTACGTCACGGCGATGCTTCCGGTTCTGGCGGGCGTCTCGAGAATGACCGGGACGGACCCGAACCTCCTGTACTTCGGCCTGCTGGTCGGCGCTACGCTGGGCGGAAATATCACACCCGTGGGGGCTTCGGCGAATATCACCGGCATCGGCATATTGAAGAAGAACGGGTATGAGGTGCCGAATAAGGATTTCATGAGGATCTCGGTGCCGTTTACGCTGACCGCGGTGACGGTGGGGTATGTGTTCCTGTGGCTGGTGTGGAGATGACGGGATGCGGTTCGGATATGGGCTGGAGATGACGGCTTGCGCGGTTCGGATATAGTCTGGAGATGATAGCTTGCGCGGTGCAGCGGATTCCCGGAGTGTCCGGCCGGAAGGATAAGATGTCTGAATATTCAAAAAAGGTGACATTGGGGACTGTCCCCATTGTCACCTTTTTCTTTTACAAAATCATTGACAGGCCGATCCGCTTCTTCTGCTGGTCCACACTCACGACTTTTACTTCCACGATGTCGCCTACGCTGACCACGTCGAGCGGGTGTTTGACGAACTTCTTCGAGGACATGCGCGAGATGTGCACGAGGCCGTCCTGGTGGACGCCGATGTCGACAAATGCCCCGAAGTCGACGATGTTCCGGACCGTCCCTTTCAGAATCATTCCTTCTTTGAGGTCCTTCATGTCGAGAACGTCGCTCCTTAAGATCGGGAGCGGCATGTCCTCGCGGGGGTCGCGGCCGGGCTGGCTGAGCTCCTTGACGATGTCGCGGAGCGTGGGCTCGCCGATGCCGAGCTCCTCGGCGAGGGCTTTGTAGTCTTTCACGCGGATTCCGGTCGCACCGTCCCCAAGCTGCTCAGGAGTCATCCCCAGCTTCGCCAGAAGCTCCTCAGCGGCCTTGTAGGTCTCCGGGTGGACTGCTGTGGCATCGAGCGGGTTCTTACCGCCTCGGATGCGTAGGAAGCCCGCACACTGCTCAAATGCCTTTGGCCCGAGCTTCGGCACCTTGAGGAGGTCCTTTCTGTCCATGAAGAGGCCATTTGCCTCGCGGTAGGCGACGATGTTCGTCGCA
>CADCPJ010000370.1 GCA_902803245.1 uncultured Lachnospiraceae bacterium
CGAATAATTCGTGCATCCTAAAAAGAATCCATTTTTATTATTGTTTTTTACGATCAGATATCCATCACGGCATTTGTCGCACTTCTGTACCGCCATCTTTCCGCCGCGATAATCATTCGTCATGAAGCCGCATATTTCCGGTTCATTTGTGCAAATGTATAATCTCAGGCCATATGCATTTTCAAATACAATTCATTTGCAAATGTCAAGGGTTTCAATGAAAAAAAACGTGACAATGGGGACTGTCCCCATTGTCACGTTATCTTCGGCCGGCTTTTCGCAGCATCTTTTCCTTGTACATAAGCTCGTCGGCTTTTGTGAGGAGGTCGTCGAGGGTGGTGCCGCTCGTGTCCTCGGAGATGTAATCACCGATGCTCACATTCATGGGGAAGGGGAGCTTTCCTTCTGTGTTCACGGCGCTGAGATTGTGCTCCAGCCTGGACTTTATATCCGCCTCGACGGCCTCAGTGATGATGACGAATTCGTCGCCGCCGAAGCGCATCTTGAAGTCGCTCTTTCTGCAGGAAGCTTTTATGACTTCGGACAGGGTGCGGATCGCGAGGTCGCCGAATTCGTGGCCGAACTGGTCGTTGATGTACTTCATATCGTCGATGTCGAGGAAGAGGATGCGGAGCTTTCCGCCCTCCTTCTGGACGCCGCCGAAGAGCTCATTTGCGTATTTGTCGTATCCGAAGCGGTTGTAGAGTCCGGTGAGCGGATCCGTGACGGACAGCGCGGCCAGCTGGTCGTTGAGCTTTAGCGCAAGCAGCTTCTGCCTTGTATTCTCCATGGCGAACACGAAGAGGTTTACGATATTTTCGTGAAGGTTCATCTCCGTGACTGTCGGCGGCTTCGTGAGAACCATGAACCCGATCATGGTTCCCTCGTAGTGCAGGGGGTAGAAGATGGAAAATTTTTCATGATTAAGAAGCGGAAGCTCCGTCAGGTTTTCCCTGGAAATGGTCATATAGTGATGTCTCTCGTCGCTTGGAAGCTCTATCCCGCCGCAGCCTGTAAGGACAAGATGATCCGAGAAGTCCCCTTTGCCGATCTTCGCAGCCGCCTCCTCGCTGGCGAGACCGTCCATGTAGAAGTCATTGATATAGATGTACATGTGGGGACTGCCGAAGATAGGGTAACACCTCTCCATGACATTTAAAATGTCGATCGGATTCTCCGCGCTGAAGAGACCGGCCGTGAGCTTGTCCTGGAGCGCGTAGTAATTGTCGAGCAGGCGCTGATGGCGGTAGTACATCGTCTTCAAATGCCGCAGCTCGCTCTGTGTGTGTCCCGGGCACCCGCAGGATTCCGAGAAGACGGGCTCGTGCTTTACATAGATGTGATCCGGAACGCTCTTCCCCTGAAGGCTGTCCATGAGCGTATTCATGCCCGTCTGGACGATCTCGTAGAAGCCGCGCTTCACTGTGCTGAGCCTCGGCTCGGACAAGGAGGCGCTGAAGATGTCGTCAAATCCCGAGACGAGGATGTCTTCGGGAATCCGTATTCCCGCGTCGGAGAGGGCAGAGATGGCTCCGAGGGCCATTTCGTCATTTGCGGAGACGATGGCGTCCGGGAGCTTTTCGCCGCTGCTAAGGAGGGCCCGCACTGCCTCGGCGCCCCTCTCGCTCTCCCATATGCCGTCAAAGTATCGGATGCTGTCCTTAGGAATCCCGTGTTCCGCGCAGGCGTCTTCAAATGCTTTCCTGCGCTCGTAAGCTTCGCCGTACTCCCCGCGCTCAGCGCCTTTGAGATAGAGAAACGTCTTTGCCCCGTGGGTGCAGATGAGGTGCTCGGCAATACACCTGGAGGCGGTATAGTCGTCGGTGCCGATGCAGACGCAGCCCTTCATTTCCGCTCCGATGGAAACAGCGGGAATCCCTGCCTCAACGATACGGTTCTCCAGGTCTTTTAAGGCAAAGGAATCTACGATCTGATGCGCCTGGATGATGGCGGCGTCGTAGTTCCCGAAATCCGCCAGGTCATAGACCTTGTAGCGGAAGGACGACACGGAGCTGTGGAGGGCAAAACCGAAGCAGTTGAACACCTGTGCCCGGATGTTTTGATGTGCATCCAGGTAATCCATGAGGGACTCAAGGGCCACAGCTACCAGCTCGCGGTTCCAGTCGGCCGTGATGTATGCGATCTTATAGATTCTTGATGTGGATTCTTCCTCCATAGCAGTCATTCTCCATTTTTTGAAAATGATGCCTCCCGGACGATGGCCTAAAGAAAACAGACCAATGTGCGGACTCTTTTTGAGAAATTTTACCACATTTTCAGCCGCAGTGGGTATAATATTTGTGTATAAATGCAGAATAATGAGCTTAAGCGGCTCAGCTGTACATCCCCCATTAAACCAGACCAAACAATGTCTGCAGATTCAGCGAATTCCAATCTCCCTTACCGGCAATGAGCCACGAAAAGATGAGTGCAAAAACTCCCGGCAGCAGGGTATTGTTTCCCTGCGGCCGGGAGCTTTGTTTACCGACGGACGGAATCAGCGAACCTCAAAGATGTGATCCTCCGCTGAGATGAAATACTTCCCCAGCTCCGGCAGCCATTTCCTGAAGGTCGGTCCCTCAGCGTGCTTCCGGAAAGCTTCCTCGCTCTCAAAGTGCGACAGGTACAGAACGCGTCCTTCCGTCCCGGGATCCACAAGCACTTCCATACTGATGCATCCGTCATCGCTCTTTACCGCATCGGCTGCAAAGCCTCTGGCATATGGAAGATATGCTTCGACATCCGTAACTCTGTCATCATTCATAACAACGATCATCTTCACGCCTCCGCCGCTTTCTCTTTCACCTTCTGCCTGGAGGGGGCTTTTACGGTGAACTGCTCCATCTGACGGAACTTCTTAAGCTCCTCCTCGATCTCATGCTTATGGGGCTCATACCTCTCCGCGGTATGCCTCTCAATCTCTCTGACATGATCAAATTTGCCCATCATCGTCAGGCGGTTCCGATTGTCCTCCGGCCAGGTATACCGGATCTTGCCGTCTTTATCCAGCGTCACATTTCCCCTTCTTCCGCAGATGGCACATTCTACATAGTCCCTGCCGGGCTTGGCGATCATAAGTGAAGTATGGCATCCCGGACATGCTTCTCCGTCATCCAGACTGCCCAGCCACTTGTTCTCCCAGTCTTTCTGCGGATTCAGAACGGCATGGCCCAGGTTCTGCGCAAGATATCTCACCTTTAAGATATAATCCTTCCGCATCAGAGCCTCGCCAGGATCCGCCACCTGATAGATATTGAGATTATCGATCACATTGGTCTGAGCGGAAAATGTGGTTGTATAGAGAGTGGCAAGCCCCAGGGATGTCCAATGCTCCGACAGGGCGCCTCCCACCGAAATCAGTGCGCCGGGGCGCTGCTTCGCACGTCCCTCGGCCCATTCGGGAATTCCATGCGCTTCCATCTGGGAGAGATCCATCTTCGGACCAAACACGCGGTCACGGAAATCCGTCACAACTCCGCACGGGGAGAGCGACCATACAGGCGCGGCAAGAAGATAGCCGTCACTTTCAAGGAATTTTTCCGCAAGCCAAGGGCCGTCATCCTTAAGCACGCAGGCGGAAGGTCCTTTCACGTAACATGGTCCGTTCGTACAATCCAGGCAGGGCCTCAGATCACATTCATGGAGGCGGATCATCTC
>CADCPJ010000371.1 GCA_902803245.1 uncultured Lachnospiraceae bacterium
CTGAGGAGACCCCGGTTCCTGAGGAGACCCCGGTCCCTGTGGAGACCCCGCTTCCTGAGGAGACTCCGGTCCCTGAGGAAACCCCGATCCCTGAGAAGACCCCGGTGCCCGGGAAGACCCCGGCCGCTGAGGAAAATCAGGCCGCCGACAAGAGCGCCGCGAAGGAGGGCTCCGCCGAGATCTACATCAACCTCAACCTTGTGGGGCGGAGCATCGGGGAGGAGGACAACTTCACATTCTCCCTGCTCGCGGACGGGAGCACGGCTGAGGACGGGAGCTCCGTCACGACTCCGATGCCTGACTTAAGTGAGGTCACGGCAAAGAGCGCGGAGGCGCTCAGCTTCGGGTCGATTCATTTTACGAAAGCGGGGACCTACAACTACCTCGTGATGGAAAATGTGCCGAGCGGCGCGTCTTTTAACAGCGAGGGCCGGTTTGAAAAGGACGGCGTGGTCTACGATTCCGGCCGGCATAAGGTGCAGATCAAAGTGTCCGAGACCGGAGGAAACAAGCTCTTAGCCCGGGTGTACTACGATGAGGCGGAGGCCGGCAGTCTGACCTTCACCAATCTGTACACGGCAAATACGCCGACCATAGCGGCAAGAGAGGTGACGGCTGCCCCTCAGGTCACGAGTGCGCCGGATAAGACCGAGGCGGCAAAAGCTGCGCGCGCGCCGCGGACATCCAGAAACAGTCTGCCCGTCTACCTGCTCTTCATAGGGGTGGGGACAGCCGCGCTGATCGCCCTTCTCATTTTGATGAAGACGAAGGACATATGACACACGAAACTACGAATAATAAGAGGAATTCGCTATGAGGTTTGTGATACAGAGAGTGTCGGAAGCTTCCGTCGAGGTGGAGGGCGAGGTCGTCGGCTCCATAGGACGCGGCTTTCTCGTGCTCATCGGAATATCGGGGTCCGACACGAAAGAGGAGGCGGACAGGCTTGTCCGGAAAATGGTCGGCCTTCGCATCTTTGAGGACGCCGAAGGAAAGACCAACCTTTCGCTTGGCGCAGTGGACGGGGGACTGCTCCTCATCTCCCAGTTTACGCTCTACGCCAACTGCAGAAAAGGCAACCGCCCGAGCTTTATCGAGGCCGGCCCGCCGGAGATGGCGGAGGAGCTCTACGAGTACATCATAAAAAAATGCTCCGAGTCGGTCCCTCAGGTAGAGAGGGGCCGCTTCGGAGCGGAAATGAAGGTGAGCCTTGTGAACGACGGCCCATTCACGGTGATTCTCGACTCGGAAGAGATCTGACCGGAAGAGACCGGGCGAAAAACAGATCGGAAGAAATCTGACCAGAACAGATCTGACCGGAAGAGACCTGACCAAAAGCGGATCTGGCCGGACGGGACACCTGCCTCATTTAACGGTACTTCTTGATAAACACGCTGATGTGCTTATAGAGGAGGAACGTGATGAGGGAGACCAGCACTCCCTTCAGAAGGTTGAACGGAGCCACGCACAGCACAGCGAAGGTGAAGAGATTGTTGACGGCTTTGTTGACTGCCGTCCCCATCCCGATCAGGGTGTCGATGGGCATGCCGAAGGCTGCGGCGTAAGCCGGGAGCAGCACGAAGGCATTCATGAGACAGCCCACGACGATCATAGAAGCCGTGCCCAAGGCCATGCCGATCACCGCGCGCTTCTTCGTTTTTCCGGTGCGGTAGATGATGCTGGCAGGGAGAATAAACGAGATGCCGATGAGGAAGTTGGCGGCTTCCCCGACACCGGCTGTAGTTGTTCCCTTTATGATGAAGTGGATGAGAATCTTGATGAGCTCGATGAAAATGCCCGCAACAGGCCCTAAGGCGAATGAGCCGATGAGCACCGGGACTTCGCTCAGATCCAGCTTGTAGAAGCTGGGTGCGAAGGGAAGCGGGAATTCGATGAACATGAGCACGGAAGCGATCGCGCCGAACATCCCGATGAAGGCGATGTCCCTGACGGAGAATCTGCTCTTTGCGCCCTCTTTCCGGGAAACTTGCTTCGCTGCTGTCTGATCCATTGTGATACCTCCTTTTTACGGAAAAATGGCAGCTGCCTGGTCCTCCCGGAGATTAAGGACACTTCGTGTCCTGTCTGCTTTTTTGGAACCGGGAAGCCGGACCGCTGCAGGTGATATAACAGGAGTCCACGTCGTCGACAGCGATAGGCGAAAAAACGCCCCGGGTCACGAATACCCGGGGACGACATGCATCTTATGCGTTATCGATCTTCTCTCATCCAGACTGTAACTGTCGGTACCGGAATTGCACCGGTTCATTCACCTTAAAGGTGGTCGCGGACTGTACCGCCGGTAGGGAATTGCGCCCTGCCCCGAAGATTCCTGCTTAAGTTAAGCCCATTATACTGCACGCAATTCAAAATGCAACAGAAACTTTTTCGAGCAGAATCAGCAGATACTATTTCGAGCAGAATCAGCAGATACTATTTCGAGCAAAATATATCACTTTGCCTGAAGAGATCGTGGTATACTCACATCATAGGTCTTGCAAAGGCTGAAAGAACAGGAGGTCCTTAAGATATGTCCGAATACCATATTGAAACGAAGTGCGTGCAGGCAGGCTACCGCCCCGGGAACGGCGAGCCGAGGGAAGTTCCCATCATCCAGAGCACCACATTTAAATACGACACGAGCGCCGATGTGGGCAGGCTCTTTGACCTCGAGGCGAGCGGCTATTTCTACACCCGCCTCCAGAATCCCACCAATGACTATGTGGCGGCGAAGATTGCGCAGATGGAAGGCGGGACGGCCGGGATGCTGACCTCCTCCGGGCAGGCGGCGAACTTCTTTGCGGTATTCAATATCGCCTCTAAAGGGGACCACGTGGTGGCGTGCTCCACAATCTACGGAGGAACCTTCAATCTCTTCAACGTGACGATGCGGAGGATGGGGATTGATTTCACATTTGTGAGCCCGGACTGCACGGACGAGGAACTGGACGCGGCTTTTTGCCCGAACACGAAGGCCGTATTCGGCGAGACGATCGCGAATCCCGCCCTCACGGTTCTTGACTTCGACAAATTTGCCAGGGCGGCGCACGCGCACGGCGTCCCGCTCATTGTGGACAACACATTTGCGACTCCGGTGAACTGCCGCCCCTTCGAGTTCGGGGCGGATATCGTGACCCACTCCACGACGAAATACATGGATGGCCACGGCGCCGCGGTGGGAGGCGCGATCATTGACTCCGGAAGGTTCGACTGGATGGCCCACGCGGACAAGTTCCCCGGGCTCACCACCCCGGACGAGAGCTACCACGGGATCACCTATGCCGAGAAGTTCGGGAAGGAAGGCGCATTCATCACGAAGGCGACCGCCCAGCTCATGCGTGACTTCGGGTCCATTCAGAGCCCGCAGAACGCATTTTACTTAAATCTCGGCCTGGAGAGCCTCCACTGCCGCATGAAGCAGCACTGCGCGAACGGGCTTGCCCTTGCAGGCTTCCTGAAGTCGAGCCCGAAGGTCGAGTGGGTCAGCTATCCGTCTCTGCCGGGGGACAAGTACTATGACCGCGCCCTGAAGTATCTTCCGAACGGTTCCTGCGGAGTGGTCTCCTTCGGAGTCAGGGGAGGCAGGAAGGAAGCCGAGGACTTCATGGGGAGGCTTAAGATCTTCGCGATCGAGACCCACGTGGCGGACGCCAGGAGCTGCTGCCTCCATCCGGCGAGCTCAACGCACCGCCAGCTGACGGAGCAGGAGCTCATCGACTGCGGGATCTCCGGCAACCTCGTCCGCATGAGCTGCGGCCTGGAGAACACGGAGGACCTGGTTGCGGACGTGGAGCAGGCTCTCGGGTAAGTATTCATCCAGGGAGTGAGGACACAAGGCATGGCGCTCTGTGTTTTTGCTCCTGCAGATATTTTCGTCAACGGCTATGCAAAACCAGGTTCTGGGAGGAGGTGGCCAGCGTGCAGTTCCAGAAGTTTTATTTCGGCACAACGTATTATCCGGAGCGCTATCCTGAGAATGCGGAGCTGCTCCGAGAGGATGCGGACCTTTTGGCGCGGCTTCACATGAACACTGTCATTTTGTCAGCGTCGACCATCCTGTACGCCGCCATGGAGCCCGGAGGGAAGTGGCTGTCCGGAATACTGGACCTGTTAAGCGGGGCCGGCGTGTCTGTCGGAATCGAGCTTCCCGTAAATCTCCCGGAAACCTGGTTCCTGCTCTCACTCGATTCAGACCCCCGCGTCATCTTTTTCCAGACGGAAAAATGCGGAAAGGACAGGGCGCTCGAGCTCGCGAGAGTCTTAAAAGAGATGGGGATCTCAAAGCCCGTGGCGATCCAGATCCCGGAAGAGACGCTCTTTGATACCTTGAGCGAGAGAGAACTCGTCGATGTGGTGTGTTTCTCCCACCGCCCCGACTGGACAGGGTCGAATCTGCAGAAAGAGGGCAGGCGCATGGCCTTCCTGGAGGACCGCGCCCGCTGCCTCACGGGCACTTCATTTTTCATGACAGGCATCGACCCCATGTATCTCGTAAATGAGCGGGGCAGGAAGCTGAAGCGCCCGGGACTCCTCACTCTGGAGATCTTCCAGGCGGGGATGCACGGTGCGAGAGGCATCTTCCTCAGCGACCTGCGCCAGGCGGTTGCCGGGCCCGACAGGTATGCGGGGGCGGTGATCGCCCACTCGGGAAGACTGGACACGGAGAACATAAAAGAGCTGGAGCAGATCGGCCGCATGTTCGGGGAAGTGCGGGAGATGGCATCTACCTGCGTCGACGCCCGGTGCGCCGTGTGGTGCGGGGAAGACGCCGATCTGGACAGGGTGTTCCGAACCTGGAGTGCGATCCGCTTAAGCGGAATCTCTGTCGACCTCATCGACGGGAGCTCCGAGATCGGAGGCTACGTGTTTGTGGTTGCCTGCGGGGCGAGGCGCGTCAGCGAGGAGAAGGCGGAACTCATAAGGGCCTATATTGAGGGCGGCGGGGTATTCCTTGCGGAGTGGGGCTTCGCCACGGAGGATGCCGTGGGAAGATGCTACCGCGGAGCTGTGCCGCACGGTCTTATGGATGTCTTCGGCCTCGAGGTGACAGAGGCGGAGGAGCTCTATCCCGACGAGAAGACGGCCCTCTTTGTTCCCTCGGACTTCAAGGGAAAGTACAGCGCAAGGGGGATCATGGAGTGCATAGAGAA
>CADCPJ010000372.1 GCA_902803245.1 uncultured Lachnospiraceae bacterium
CGAAATCACAGCGAAAACCATTCAGAAAACCAGTTCTCTGCCTGATTTTCACTCTGATTTCAGGGGTGCTGAATAGTTACATTTTTTGTAACTGGTGTGCCCCCCGGCACGCAGGCTGCTTCGCGGCCTGCGCTCCGCTTCGGCCGGCGCTTAAACGGATGACCACTGGGCATCCAACGCCTCTTGCTGTGGGCGCTTAGAGACGCCGCGCGGCAGATAAACCGCCTCATGAAAAGCAAAGGGGTCAGGGACTCAATATTCTCACAGCTCGATCCCGTTCATCCGGCAGAGCGCCCTTGCGGTCTCGACGGAATCCACTCCGGTGCGGTTCTTGACCGGAGCGAAGCTCTTTTCGCGTTCGACTTCGAAAGGAAGGCAGTCCCTGAGGCTCTTTAAGATATCGAAAATGAAGTACTCGAACTTCCAGCCGTTTGGCTCGCCCGGTGTGATAAGTTCTCCGGATGAGCCGATATAAGGGACTTTTTTGTGCGCAAAATGGAGCGGCATGAGAGCATCCCCGCAGGCGGCGAGGCTGTCGACGCGGAAGAGATAGTTGAGAATTACACCGAAGTTGTACACTCTCTCCCCGCGGCTGTCCGTCTCAAGGCACATTTCCTCGGTCATCTCCGTGTACTCAATGACGGAAGTCCTGCCGTCTTCGAGACACATCACCCCGGTTTTTTCAAACGGATCGTTTTTGCGGACGACTTTCGATCCGGAGGCATATCCTCCGTCGATCACTGCACCGATAAAGAGCGGGTCGCAGATGTCCTGGAGAACGTTGTCCACGGAGAAGACATTGAGGTAGCGCACCCCATTCGTGTTCATGAGATCCGTGAGTCCTGCGCGGCCCATGGAGCGGTACCAGCCGCCATTTCCGTTGGGGGAAGTGGCGACGGCGGACTTTGAGCTAAGGAGGACCTGTCCGTCCTCATCCACCGCGGGCGCCATGGCCTGCTTGAAGAAACGGATGTAAGCCGGATCATACCCGAAGCAGTCGTGCGTCCGGAAGAAGCTCCGCGTCTCCTCGTCATTTGCGTCGCTCGTCATGATGAAGAACCACTGGTATTTTCCGCACTCCTTTACGCGGCGGAGGAGGTTCGTTATGAGGCGCTCAAAGATGTAGACGTGACGGGTGACGCCGATGTCGAAGCAGCCCTTCGGGCCGTCGAAGCCGAGCCTTGTCCCCATGCCTCCGGCCAGGAGAACGGCACCCGTTTCCTGCTTCTTCAGGGCATCCATGCCGATTTCGTAAAAATGGGTGCGCTTCTTCTCGATCTCCGGCAGTTCCATCGCCCGAAGAGGGGTGATGACGCCTCTTTTGACCGGAACATCCTTCTCGTGAAAGCGGGAGAGATAGGAAAAGTCAATTTCCCCGATCTGTTTAAGGAGAGCGTTCTGACCGGAAGGATCCAGCTCATCATAATAGCGGAGCAGCTGCTCCTGATGAATGGCGCGAAGCTGCTCCCTGATTTCTTCCAGGCTCTTCTTACTCATCCTGCTCCTCAAACTCGATCGCTGTGTCAGTCATGGACTTGATGATGGCGAGGGACTTCAGATTGATGCCCCGCTCGCGCAGTTCGCGCCCTCCGCTCTGAAATCCCTTCTCTATGACGATGCCTACGCCTTCGACTGTCGCCCGGGCGGACTTGATGATGTCGAGGAGCCCGGTCACCGCGCAGCCGTTTGCGAGGAAGTCGTCGATGATCAGGACGTGATCATCCGCATTCAGGAATTTCTTGGACAAAATGACATCGTAGACGCGGTTGTGGGTGTAGCTCTGCACTTTGGCGGTGTAGAGGCTGCCGTCGAGATTGAGCGACTGGGCCTTCTTGGCAAAGACCACCGGGACGTGAAAATACTGTGCCGTGATGCAGGCGATGCCGATGCCGGAGGCCTCGACGGTCAATATCTTCGTGATGGGCCTGTCCGCAAAGAGGCGCTGAAACTCTTTTCCGATCTCGTTAATGAAGTCAATATCAATCTGGTGGTTTAAGAAGCTGTCGACCTTGAGGATATGCCCAGGCCTGACCTGACCGTCTTGGAGAATCTTTTCTTCCAGTGCTTTCATGTTCCCTCCTCTTAAAACGCATGATACTTATCTGACTTGCATGCTGCCGGATGGCTGCCGCGAAAAGCGGATACCTCTCACTCAACGCGCGGCCGTTTTTTCGACGCGCTGCCGGCCGCAGGGCGAACTGTGATTGACTTGATTCTACAACGAAAACGGCGTAAACACAACGGCAATTGTTCGGGATCTTCTTTCGCGCAGTCAATGTGCAGGCACCGCGCAGGCATCCGCCTGCCGCTTAAGAAAGCTCTTCTTTGACGGGTTTCGGAGAGACTGACCGGTATATGTGCAGAAGAAATTCAGGCAATTGCTTTCGCCAACTGCTGAGGCTGCCCGGTATAAGTGGCGGAAGCCGCACGACTCTGATACAATAAAACAGAATGCACCACAAGAGAATCAAGCGAGCCGCTCAGAAGCATAAAAGACATGACTGGGAGAATCGCACAAGCCAATCCTGAGTGTGAAGACATGACTGGGAGAATCGCACAAGCCAATCCTGAGTGTGAAGACATGACTGGGAAAACCAAACAAGCCGGTTCGAAGTGTGAAGAATCAAAACCCGTCTCGAGGATATCCGTCCGGACGCTGGTGGAGTTTTTGCTGCGCTCGGGAGATATCGACATGAGGCGGCAGCGCGGCCCGGATCTCGAGGCCGCGCTTCTTGGCGCGCGGATACACAGGAAGATCCAAAAGAGCAGGAAGGGCCTCTATGCGAGCGAGGTCTTCCTTAAATACATCGAAAGGTACGAGGATCTGGATATCGCCCTCGAGGGCAGAGCGGACGGCGTGTTCGGAGACCTTGAGGCGGACTTGGGAGCAGATCCGGGAGCGAATCCCGGGGCGGACTTGGGGGCAGATCCGGGAGCAGACTTGGGAGCGAATCCTGAAGCGGACACCGGCCTTATGGTCGAGGAGATCAAGGGAATGTACCTCGACGTCACGCAGATGGAGGAACCCTATCCGGTCCACCTCGCGCAGGCGAGATGCTATGCCGCCATGATTCTCCTTGAGAGGAATGCCCCGCCTTCCGCGGAGATCGGGATCCGGATGACCTATGTCAATCTGGAGAGCGAGGAGACGAAATTCTTTGAGAGCCGGCACGTCTTCTCCGAACTGAAGGCATGGTTCAGGGAACTGCTTCACGGCTGGCACCGCTGGGCGTCGAACCAGGTCCGCCACAGCGCCTTAAGGGACGAGTCGATGAAAGAGCTTCAGTTCCCGTTCCCCTACCGGCAGGGCCAGCAGAAGCTGACGGCGGCGGTCTACCACACGATCCGGGAGGGGAAAGAACTCTTTCTCATGGCGCCGACCGGAGTCGGAAAGACCATGAGCTGCGTCTATCCCGCTGTCCGCGCGGTCGGAGAGGGGCACGGCGACAAGATCTTTTACCTCACCGGGAAAAATGAGACGTTGACGGCGGGGAGAGAGGCATTTTCCATCCTGCTTGACCGCGGGCTCGACTACCGGATCGTGCAGATCACCGCAAAAGAGAAGATCTGTCCTCTAAACGAGCCGTCATGCAATCCCGACGACTGCCCTTACGCGAAGGGCCATTTTGACCGGATCAATGACGCGGTATTCGACCTCTTAAAAGACAGGGCCCTCTATGACCGCGAGACGATCTCCCATTATGCGGAGGAGCATAAGGTGTGCCCGTTCGAGCTGACGCTTGATCTTGCTTCGTGGTGCGACGCGATCCTGTGCGACTACAACTACGTGTTTGACCCGGACGCCTCGCTGAAGCGCTTTTTTGCAAATGGAGCAAAGGGCCGGTACATTTTCCTCATTGACGAGGCGCACAACCTGGTTGAACGCGGGAGGGACATGTACAGCGCATCCGTCACGAAGGAGCATGTGCTCTCCGCAAAGCGTGCCGCCGGGAAGGAGAGGCGCCGCCTCACGAAGGCCTTCGAGCAGCTCAACGCTTACATGCTGAAAATGAAGCACCGCCTGGAGGAGGATCCGGATGGGAGTGCGCTCGGCATGCCCTATATGTCGGTGAAGGGAGAGGCGCTTGAAAAACTGGTGCTCCTCGGCCTGCGCCTCTTCACGGAGCTTCAGACTGCATTTGAAAATATGCCGGGCGGACCTGCGCTGAGAGAAAAACTCCTTGATTTCTACTTTGAACTGAGGGCATTTTTGTCCGCGGCGGATTATCTGGACGAGCACTATGTCCCCTACGCCGAGATGAGCGGGGACGGGGAATTCACGGTCCGCCTCTTCTGTGTGACGCCATCTTTACGCCTGTCCGAGCAGCTGTCAAAAGGCCGCTCCGCGATATTCTTCTCCGCAACGCTTCTGCCGGTGGACTATTTTAAGAGGCTGCTCACGGTGACTGAGAATCCCTACACGATCTACGCTCCCTCGCCATTTGACCCAAAAAGGAGGCTTCTCCTCGTGGCGAGGGACGTCAACACCTCCTATCGAAACCGCGGGGAGGGGATGTACCGCAAGGTCGCGGAATACATCTCCGTGACGGCCGGAGCAAAGACAGGAAACTACATGGTGTTCTTTCCCTCCTACCGCATGCTGAAAGACGTATTTGAGATCTATCGCAGGGAATTCGACTGCCCGGAGGTGAACTGGGTCGTCCAGTCCGGCATGATGCAGGAGACGGACCGCGAGATCTTCCTCGAGAACTTTTACGAGGACCCTGAGCGCTCTCTGGTTGGATTCTGCGTCTTGGGGGGGATGTTCTCGGAGGGACTGGACCTTGCGGGCACGCGCCTCATCGGCGCAAGCGTCGTCGGCGCCGGCATTCCGCAGGTCAGCAGCGAGCGCGAAATCCTGAAGCGCAGCTATGACGAGGAAATGGGGGAGGGGTTCGACTACGCC
>CADCPJ010000373.1 GCA_902803245.1 uncultured Lachnospiraceae bacterium
CCCCGCCGGGCAGATCCTCCGCTTCGCCCGGCGCCGCCTCTTCTCCTGCTGCTTCTTCTTCGGCCGCCTCTTCTCCGGCCGCCGCCTCTTCCTCTTCACTTACCGCAGTTTCTTCGCCCTCTTCTTCCGCGGTCTCCACCGCATTCTCAAAAGCGGTGATATCCGGAGAGAAACCGTCATCCTCAGCCCACAGAATGTCGGCATCTGTCTGAGAAGGGGACCAGGTGCCGTCCTCTATGGCATCATAGGCTTCCTCTTCCGGGAAGTCTTCATAAGCTTCGTCCCCGTGCGGAGAAAAGGAGTCCCCCGCCTCACCGGCTTCGATCGCAAAGTCGTCGCCGGCCGTCACGGGCTCCACGCATCTTTCCAGCGTCCCAAAGAGCACGGTTATGGCAAGAAATGCCGCTGTTATCTGCCGTCGTCTCAATTGCTCTGTCCACTCCCTTCCGGGGTTCCGTATATGGTCTCATGAATCCGCCTCTTCGTCTCCTCCATCTCCGGAATCAGTATCTCTCCCTCGCTGCGGTAGAGACCGTCGTAAGGCACCCGTGATTCACTGATATCGTACTTCGCGAACTGGGGAAGGAGGGGAATAAGGAGGAGCATGGTGACCGGGTCAATATTGTGGGTCAGCTCCGGCAGGACCTTAAGCGCAAAGGCGCCAAGCTCCTCAAAGTCCATATTTTTCACTTTCTCCAGTATTTTGGTCATGACGATGCGCTGCCTCTTAGTCCGCTCGTAGTCGTTGTTGCCGACAAAGCGGATCCGGGAATAAGCCGTGGCCTGAAAGCCGTCTGCGAGGCAGGAGCCGCCCCCTGAAAAGTAGTGCTCAGAAGGGTCGCCGCCAAGGAAAGTCGTCATGTCCCGGATCAGGCCGTTTGCCAGTTCGGCTTCCTCGTCAGTGACTTCGATCTGCACACCGCCGATGGCGTCGATCATCGCAACCATGCCGCCGTAATCGAGGCTGATGTAGTTGTCGATACTGACGCCGTAATTCGCCTCCAGCGTCTTTACAAGGAGCGGGCAGCCGCCGAGGGCGCAGGCCGCGTTGATCTTCTGTACTCCGTACCCGGGGATGTCCGCATAGAGATCCCTCATAAATGAGATCATATTGAGGACTTTCCTGTTCCGGTCCACGGAAATCAGAATGATGGAGTCCGCATTTCCGAACCACGAGCTGTCGCGGCGGTCCACGCCGACGAGAAGCAGGTTGTAGACATCCTTTATCATCGGAGCCTTCTTCCCGTCCTTCGAATCCCCCGATAGAGTTCCGATGGCCTGAAGGAGAGCGTCCGCATTCCCCTCCGGTGCCCCGCCAGGAGAGCCTCCCATGTCGGCGGAAGCGTAGACGGCCGTTCCGACGTGCTCCGCCTCAAGCACCGCTTCCCGGAGGACCTCCTCGTCGCTCACATAGTTGGACAAGGCAAAATACCGGTGAAACTCGTACGCCGAGAAACCGGTGAAGATGGCCGCTGCCGCGATGACGGCGAGAAAGATCAGGAGACCTTTCCTGCTTTTCTTCTTCCTTGTATGGAGCTCCTCGTGGGACAAGCCGCTGTGTCTTCTCCCCTTCCCGTCATAGTTCCCGTAGTTCGGCATGCTGTTCTCCCCCCTTCGCCGCCGCTGTATTTATTAAGCGCTCCCCGATGCGCCCATTATATCAGATCTCAACCCGCCGTCAAAGGACATTGCTTCCCGCCTTTACCCTCTGGATCTCCTCCTGCAGCACCCTCGCCGGCATGCGAAGCGCCCCGAGGCGGAGCACCGTGAGCTGCTCAAGCCCGTCCGAGGTCGCCACCGTGATCCGGTACTTCGCGCTCTCCTCGTGAACCATCCTCTCGATGTAGGCGTCCGCGGTCTCCCCCTTCTTCGTGAAGACGACTTCAAGATTCTGGTATTTCGAGACGGAGGCCGGAGTCCGGTCCGTGCGGTAGGCGTCAAAGACGACGGTGAGGCGGCAGGCCGTATATCCCTGGTAGTCGCTCAGGATGTCGAGGAGCTTTCCCCTCGCGGCATCCATGCTCTCCCCCGACAGCTCCTTCAGCTCCTTCCACTCGAATATGATGTTGTATCCGTCGACGATCAGGAACTCCCCGCGGGTGTCCCTCTTTGGAAAAATGGGGTTGCCCTCTTTGTCGTACTTCTGATGAATCTCGGGGTAATCGTATTCCCCCGCCTTTTTTCTCTTATGCGCGCTCTTTGCGTTGCCGGCGCGGTTCGCCTTCTCGGCATCCATGCGGGTTCCTGCGGCGTCCATGCCGAATTCCCTCGCGTAGATCATGAGGAACTCCGCGTCCTCCTCGAGGCCCCCCGCTGTTTTTCCGGGATGCCCGCCTCTTGGCGCGCTTCCGGCCAGGATGCCGGCACCAAGCTCCTCCCTGGTCGGCGCATAGCCCTCATTCTCCATGATGCCCCGCACCTTCTCAAGGACATCTCCCGGGACTTCCGTGTGCGCAAGCGAGGGCACCTGATGCCACGGGACGAGATAGCCCGCGCCGTGCGCGCAGAAGACGGACGAGCTCGGCCGGTCCGTATCCGCGTCGGGATCGTAGGCGATTCTTTCCATCACTGCCTCAGCATCCGCGCACAGGTCATATCCGTCCGGGGTGAGGCTCATCTCTCCGTTCCCCCGGGTGTAGGCGTGCACTTCCGTCAGGTAGGACCCGATCCTTGCGACCGGGGCTCTCCCTTCGAGAACGGCCTCCCCCTCAGCAAGTACCGGCTCCTTTGTCTCCGCCTGCATCCTCGACAGGTCCGACAGAGCCCTCCCCAGGTTCTCCGAAGGCACTCTCAGAAGAAAATGATAATACGGTTCGAGCAGCGCCGTCCTTCCGGACATCAGTCCCTGGCGGATCGCCCTGTAGGTGGCCTGGCGGAAATCTCCGCCCTCCGTGTGCTTTAAGTGGGCCCTGCCCGTAAGGAGCGTGATCTTCACGTCCGTGATCGGGGAGCCCGTGAGGACACCGGGGTGATCGCACTCGAGCACGTGGGTCAGGATCAGCCTCTGCCAGTTGAGGGAGAGCACGTCCTCGCTGCAAGCGCTCTCCACAGTGATCCCGCTTCCTCTCTCCGCCCCCTCTATGAGGAGCTGCACCTCCGCATAGTGGCGCAGAGGTTCAAAATGTCCGACGCCGATCACCGGCTCAAGGACCGTTTCCTTGTAAAGGATTTTCTCCGGTCCGAAGGTGACACGGACAAGGAACCTCTCCTCGATGAGGCGCGTGAGCACCTCAATCTGCACTTCTCCCATGATCTGAGCGCGGATCTCGCCGTTCCGCTCGTCAAAAAGGAGCTTCAGGGTCGGGTCCTCCTCCTCCAGCACCTTGATCTGATGGTAGAAGGACGGGGCATTAACGCCCGGCGGGAGCACGATGGCCCTCGTCATCACCGCCTCGAGGACGGGCTTTACTTCCCCCTTTTCCGTGCCGAGCCCCATGCCGGGATGCGTGTGTGCAAGTCCCGTGACCGCGCAGACCTCCCCCGCCTCCACGCGGTCGGCCAGCACGTATTTCTCCCCCGAGTAGAGGCGGATCTGGTCGATCTTCTCATCGTACTCCTCTCCGTCCGCCCCCTCATAGGAGATGAGGTCCTTCACCCGGACCGATCCGCCCTCGATCTTCATCCAGGTCAGCCTTCCTCCCATGGCGTCCCGGTTGATCTTATATACCCTCGCGCCCATCTCCTCCGGACATGCCTGGCCGCCGTCTCCGTCCATGGAGCCATATGGTGCCGCTTTCCCGCTCCTTCCCGTCATTCTCAGCTTCTTCAGCCCGTCATACCCCAGCGTCCACATATCGAGAAGGCGGAGGAGTCCGTCCACTCCCTCCATCCTTAAGGCGGAGCCGAAGAGGACCGGGAATACCTCGCGTCCTGCAATGGCCTCCCGAAGGGCCTGCGCGGAAATGCTGCCCTCCTCCAGATACTCATCAAGCAGCGCCTCGCTGCAAGTTGCGAGCTCCTCCGCCATCTCCCCATAAGGCTCCGAACAGCCGGAGGCTTTCGCGGACTTATCCCCGCGGAAAGAGAAGCTGACATTCACGCAGTTTTCCGTCAGATTCCTCTTCAGGCCGCTCATAAGAAGGTCCTCGTCCGTCCCCGGCAGGTCCATCTTGTTGACAAAGAAAATCACGGGCACCCGGTAGTGGTCAAGCAGCCTCCAGAGCGTCCGGGAGTGGCCCTCTACCCCGTCGCTTCCGCTGATGACAAGGATCGCGTAGTCCAGCACCTGAAGCGTTCTCTCCGTCTCGGCGGAGAAGTCGACGTGCCCCGGCGTATCGAGGAGGACCACCTCAGTATCTCCGCTTACAAGGCGGGCCTGCTTGGAGAAGATCGTGATTCCCCGGTCTCTCTCAATCCGGTCGCTGTCGAGGAAGCTGTCCCCGTGATCGACGCGGCCCGCCTTCTTCAGCTGTCCGCTTTTATAGAGGAGGGCCTCGGAGAGGGTCGTCTTTCCGGCATCCACGTGGGCAAGGATTCCGATTGTTATCTTCTTCATAGACTTATATCCCTTATATTTATGGGATGACCGCGGCTGTAAAGCGCCTTAAGATGAAAATCGTCAGATGACATTGGCAAAAACCGCCAATGTCATCTGACTTGCTGTTCCCGCTTTATCCGTTTCATCCGTGGTTTCCGATCAGCTCCGCCATCTCCGCATACAGCTTCTCCGGTTCGATCGGCTTGGACAGATGGGCATTCATGCCGGCTTTCAGCGACCGCTCTACGTCCTCGTCGAAGACGTTCGCCGTCATCGCGATGATGGGGATGGTCTTTGCGTCCGGGCGGTCCAAAGAGCGGATCTTCTCAGTGGCCATGAGGCCGTCCATCACCGGCATGCGGACGTCCATCAGGATCGCGTCATAATAGCCGGCAGGGCTTCTGCCAAACATCTCTACGGCCTCCTGCCCGTTCGCTGCGTGCTCCGGCACGATGTTCTCCAGCTCCAGAAGGTCGGCGAGGATCTCCGCATTGGCGTCCACGTCCTCCGCCATAAGGACCCGTTTCCCGGCGAGCATGTTCTCCCGCGGCGCACTCTCCTCCCTTATAAGGGAAGCCGAAGGAGCTGAACCGCTCCTTGCCTCGAGCACATTGTGGATCTCCCGAAGGACGCTGTCTGAAAAGAGGGGCTTCGCAATCATGCCGTCCACGCCGTCCTTTCTTGCCTCCTCGTCTATGATGTCCCAGTTGTACCCGGTCAGCATGATGACCGCCGTCTCCCCGTGGTCGAAGGCGCGAAGTGCCCGGGTCAGTTCGAGTCCGTTCATGTCGGGCATCTTGTAGTCGGTAAGGAGAAGCCGGTAGGGCTGTCCGAGCTCGTGGGCATCCATAAGGAGCTCCAGGGCTGCCCGCGCGGTCGTGACCGCCTCCGCCTCGATGCCGATGGACTCAAGGACGAACTGGGCGTGCTCACAGGCGATCTCATCGTCGTCCACGACGATGGCGGACAGATCCGCGGGAAGCACGATGCCCGTCTCCGCCACGAATTTCCGGTCCGAAGGCTTTAAGACCACGGTGACCACAAAGACCGAGCCCACGCCCTTTTCGCTCTCGACGACGATGTCGCCGTCCATCATTTCCACAAAATTCTTTGTGATCGCCATGCCGAGACCGCTCCCGCCGTAGCGGTTGGTCGTCGTGGCGTCCTCCTGGGTGAAGGCCTCGAAGATCTTCGGTATGTACTCCTTGTCCATCCCGATTCCGGTGTCCTTCATGGTGAAGCGGAGGGTACAGCCCTTCTCGTCCCGCGCGGTCTGTTCCACGGTCAGGGACACCTCTCCCGGGGCATTCGTAAACTTCACCGAGTTTCCGAGGATGTTGATGAGAACCTGCTTGAGCTTCATGTCATCGCCTGTGTAGTAGTCGCTGACATGGCCCGCAATATGGCATTCATAATGGAGTCCCTTATCGAGGCATTGCCCGTTGATGATGATGTTGATCTGGTCCAAAAACTCCCTGAAGGAGAATTCCTCGTCCTTTAAGACCATGCGGCCGGATTCGATGCGGCTCATGTCGAGGATGTCGTTGATGAGGCCAAGGAGGTGCTTCGCGCTCGCCCCGATCTTCTGGAGCTGCTCGCGGGTGCGCGGGGTCAGCTCCGGATCCCTAAGCGCGATGTTGTCGAGCCCGATGATCGCGTTCATCGGCGTCCGGATCTCGTGGCTCATATTGGAGAGGAAGCTGGTCTTGGCCCGGCTGCTCTCCTCCGCCAGCGCCTTCTCCACCTCGATCTGCTTCTCGCGCTTCTGAATCAGGGCGTAGATGCGGAACAGTATGATGAGCGCCGAGACAATGAGCGCGATCTGGATCATGGAGGCCACTCTCAGCGACAGTCCCACACGGTCCATCGTCTTATTGAGGAACGACCGGTCCATGCCGTCCTCATCGGAGGCGACACCGGTGATTCCCTGTCCCCCGGTGTCCATGTAATAGGACTCGATCGGCTCTATGGAGCGGTCAAGGGCGTGCTCCGTGGTCTGCCGCATCCACACGCTCGATGTGAAAATGATGAGTCCGAGAAGGACGATCCAGGCTACCGTCGATCTCCCGAGCCGTCTGGCCGTGTCCTTCCTCAGCACCGTCAGGAAGACGACGAAGCCGAGGAGTCCCCATGCCGCAAGAATGAGGTAGGACTCCGTGGACAGCGTCGTCACCGACAGAATATTCGGGATCAGGAATTCCAGCGCAAAGAGGAGGGATACGACAAGTCCCACGGCGCCGGTCAGGATATAGAGGCTCCTGCCCTCCCCGCGCGCCGTCTTTAAGGCAGCCGCCGAGGCGAAAGCATAGGCGATCGTCGCGCCGACAGTGGTGACGTCGACGATCCAGCTGATCGCCGTCCTCCCGAAGAAGGGGAAGATGACAGAGATGAGGAGGATGACCAGGATAGCCCTGCGGGGCACCCCCCGTTTGTCCAGTTCACTTAAGCCCGAGGGGAAGAGGCCGTCCTCCGCCATGGAGCAGAAAAGCCTGCTGAGGGCAACAAAGTTGCCGATGAGCCCCGTAAATATGCCGCCAAGCGCGGCGATGCCCAGAATCACGCTGCCGTACGTTCCGAGGGCAGTGTGTGCCCCGAAGAAGGTCGGCTGGGACTTAACGCCGCTGTATCTCCCCAGTGTGCGGATATAGTCTATCCAGTTTGCACATCCCTCGGGAAGGGAAGTCACCGCAAGGAGGGCGAGCAGAGCATACGCGGCTCCTCCTGTTATGAGGGCAATGAGCAGGATGCGGAAGGTCCTCTTCAGCGGATAAGCCGCTTCCCCCGCCGAGTGGCAGATGGATTCAAATCCGACATATGCCCACGGAGCAAGGGCAAAGATCGTGACCGTCCCGCCCACGGGGCTCGCATTTGGAGCAAATGGCGGCTCAAACATATGGGATGCGTTGTTTCCCAGCCTGGCCGCAGCCGCAAATGCGATCACAACCCCGCAGAAAAGAAACACGGCCATGGCGATCTGGGTGCGCTCGGCGGCCTTTTTCCGAAGGCAGATAAACGCGGCGGCGATCGTGGACCCCACCGCGAGAAGGACCTCGCCGAAGTAGACATGGAAGCCCGCGACCTCATAATGGAAGCCGAACTGGAACGTGCTGCCAAGAAGCGTCCTCGCAATCAGCGGAAGCGCGGAGGCATTTGCCCAGATGATGGCAATATAAGTCAGCACAAGAAACCACGCGCTCAGGAAGCCGTGGTCATACCCGAAGCATTTCTTCGTATAAGTGTAAGTTCCTCCGCAGTCCGGATAGCGGTTGATCAGGTAGTGATAATTCGCTGCGAGAATGCACATCACGATGGCGCCGAGCACAATTCCCACCACAGTTCCCACCGGCCCTGCAATCGGAAGAAATGTGCTGCCCGGCATGACAAACGAGCCCCACCCCACGCTGCACCCAAAAGCGAGAGCCCACGCTCCCACTGCGGTCAGATATGGTTTGAGACGGCGCTCCGGGCTGTTTGTGAGAGTATTATTCATAAGCCATATGTTTCCTTTTACCCGTCACCGGATGGGTCACACCGACTGCGAGTATTTTTCGATCTCCTCTTTGGCGGTCTCATACATCCTTTTGATCTCCTCAAGCTTCTCCCGGACCTCATCGTCCGTCATGCGGCGGCTGTTGCCGGGACGGAATTCCTCGGAGATCTCCGACGCGGCCAAAGACAGCTTTACGAGGCCCAGGTTGGCGCAGACGCCCTTCACGGCGTGTGCATTTTCGAAGAGCGCTGTCGGGTCAAGGCTCTCCCCGGCGGCGATCAGAGATGAAAATATGGTGTTGGCCGGCAGTTTCCTGATGTGCTTGTCAATCAGCTTGTCCATGCGCAGCACCTTCTGCGCCTGCTCGTAGCTTCCGTCGATAGCCTGATACAGTTCCTGAAGTGTCATCTCATGCTTTCCTTTCTGTTTCCTTTTCTCTGAGAATCAGTTTTTCAAAGTCCCCGGGAGGCAGAGGCCGGGAAAAATAGAATCCCTGTACGAGGTCGCATCCCGCGTCCTTTAAGAGCTTCAGCTGATCCTCATTCTCGACGCCCTCGGCGACGACCGGCACTTTCAAATATCTCGCCATATCCAGTATCAGCTCCACCAGCCGGAGGTCCGTCTCGCTCGTCACGATGTTCCGGATGAAGCTCATGTCCATCTTTAAGACGTCTATAGGCATGGCCGAGAGCATATTTAAGGACGAATATCCGGATCCGAAGTCGTCCATCTCTATGGCGAACCCGATCTCCCGGAGCCGCGCGATCACATCGAGCACATGCCTCGCATTGTTTGTATATGCGGATTCCGTCACCTCCAGGTCAATGTCCCGAAAATCGAGTCCGCTGTCCCTGATCATGCTGATCAGCCTCTCAACCAGCGTCGGATCAAAGACGTCCGAGCGGGACAGATTCACGGAGACCGCGAGGGGAATGTGATATTTCTCCTTCCACTTGGAGACCTGGCTGACCGCTTCCTCAAGGACATAGCTGTCCACAACCGAGATCAGTCCGTTTCCCTCAAAGAGCGGGATAAAGACGCCGGGGGAGATCATGCCGAGCTCCGGGTGCTCCCACCGGATGAGGGCCTCTGCGCCCTCGAGCGTCGGGGGATCACTCTGGATGTTGTACTTGGGCTGGTAGAACACCTTGAACTGCCGCTCTTCTACAGCCGTCATCAGGTCGTTTAAGAGTCTCTGGTTTAAGAGCTCCCTCTCCCGCATGCTCTCATCGTAGACCATGATCGGTTTCTGGTAATTGCCGCGCACATTGTTGCAGGCCGCCCCCGCGTGGTCAAACATGAGCACGGGGTCAACGCCTTCCATGTAGGGACTCACTCCCATGCGGAGATGTATATTCACATTTGTCGAGAGCAGGTTCACTCTCTTCTGGAAGCGCCCCAGTATCTCC
>CADCPJ010000374.1 GCA_902803245.1 uncultured Lachnospiraceae bacterium
AGAGCGCGCAGGCGGCACAGAGTGCGCAGACGACGGCGCAGAGCGCACAGGCGGCGGTACAGAGTACGCAGGCGGCGGCACAGAGTGCGCAGGCGACAGCATCCGGAGTTTCATATCAAAGTGAGGAGGTCAGACGATGAGCGGTAATGAGAGCACTACATCTTCAGCCCAGATGACGGCGGAGCAGCTGTCTGAGAGGCTCGGATCGGAGAGCGCGCAGGCGTTCCAGAGCGTAAAAGGCGAGGATCCCATCGCGAGCACGGGATCCTTCTCTGAGACGGAGACGAAGCAGATCGAGGATTTCGCAAAGCAGATCGACATCAAGGATACCCGGACCATCATCAATTACGGCGGCGGCGTCCAGAAGCAGATGGCGGATTTCTCCGAGTCGGTCCTGCAGAATGTCAAGACACACGACCTCGGCGAAGTCGGGAACATGCTGACCGGAGTCATCACGGAGCTGAAAAACTTTAATCCCGACCAGGAAGAAAAAGGCGGGCTCTTCGGGCTCTTCAAGAAGCAGGGAAAGAAGCTCTCCGAGATCAAGGCCGGATATGACCAGGCCGCCGTCAATGTGGACAAGGTCGCGCAGGCGCTTCAGCAGCATCAGATCACGCTCTTAAAGGACGTCGATATGCTGGACAAGATGTATGCGTCGAACCTGATCTACTACAAGCAGCTCAGCATGTACATCGCAGCGGGTAAGAAGAAGATCGACGAGGTGAAGAACGTCGATCTGCCGGCCGCGAAAGAGAAGGCCTTAAAGAGCGGACTTGCAGAGGACGCCCAGGCCGCGAAGGATCTGGAGGACCAGCTGACACGCTTTGAAAAGAAGATCTACGACCTGGAGCTGACGAGGCAGGTCGCCCTCCAGACGGCGCCCCAGATCCGCATGATCCAGAACAACGACACGATCATGGTGGAGAAGATCCAGTCCACGATCGTCAACACGATCCCGCTGTGGAAGAACCAGATGGTCCTCGCCCTCGGCCTCAACGACTCGCTGCAGGCCGCCAAGGCGGAGAACGCGGTGACCAATATGACCAATGATCTCCTTATGTCCAACGCCGCGAAGCTCAAGCAGACGACGATCGAGACGGCGAAAGCCTCCGAGCGCGGCATCGTGGATATAGAGACGCTGAAGAAGACCAACGAATCCCTGATCACAACCCTCGACGAGGTCTCGAAGATCCAGACCGAGGGCAGGCAGAAGAGGGCGCAGGCCGAGATGGACCTCCGCAGCATGGAGGACGAACTGAAGAAAAAGCTGCTCTCGATGCAGCCCGGCGCAGCTGCCTCCGCAGCCGCAGCGGAAGCTCCGGCCCAGCCGGTCATTCCGGATATCTCCGCATCTCCGCTCATGCCGGACATCTCCGCACCCACGGCCCCGGCGGATCCATTTTCCCTCGGTGCGGAGCCTCCGAAGGCCGGGACGGTCGACCCGTTCCCTGCGGATGACGCCCCGTGGATGAAGAACTGATGTAATAAAGCTGTAACAAATGTGACAATGGGGACTGTCCCCATTGTCACGTTTTAGAAAAATGAAGAAGGAACGCGAAACGAGATGAAAAAGGAACTTGCAAAGACATATGACCCCAAAGGACTGGAGGAGCGTCTGTATAAGAAATGGCTCGACGGAGGCTATTTTCACGCGGAAGTGAATCCCGACAGGAAGCCGTTCACGATTGTCATGCCTCCCCCGAACATCACCGGCCAGCTCCATATGGGGCATGCCCTCGACAACACGCTTCAGGACATCCTGATCCGGTGGAAGAGGATGCAGGGCTATGAGGCGCTCTGGCAGCCCGGCACGGACCACGCCGCCATCGCCACGGAAGTCAAGGTCATACAGCACCTGAAGGAACAGGGCATCGACAAGGACGAGATCGGCAGAGAGGAATTTCTGAAGCACTGCTGGGAGTGGCGCAGGGAGTACGGCGGCAGGATTGTCAGCCAGCTCTGCAAACTCGGCTCCTCGGCGGACTGGGAGCGCGAGCGGTTCACGATGGACGAGGGTTGCTCCGATGCGGTTATGGAAGTCTTTTTGAAGCTGTATGAAAAAGGGTACATCTACAAGGGCTCCCGCATCGTAAACTGGTGCCCAAAGTGCCAGACCACCATATCGGACGCAGAGGTGGAGCACGTGGACCAGGACGGCTTCTTCTGGCACATCAACTACCCGATCGTGGGCGAGGAGGTAAGATTCGTCGAGATCGCCACGACCCGCCCGGAGACGATGCTCGGAGACACTGCCGTCGCGGTGAATCCGGACGACGAGAGGTATAAGGACCTGGTCGGAAAGATGCTGGAGCTGCCGCTTGCCGGGCGCACGATCCCCGTCATCGCGGACTCCTACGTGGACAAGGAGTTCGGAACCGGCTGCGTGAAGATCACGCCGGCCCACGACCCCAACGACTTCGAGGTCGGCAGACGCCACGGCCTCGAGGAGATCTGCATCTTAAATGACGACGCCACCATGAACGGAAAGTGCGGCAAGTACACAGGCATGGACCGCTACGAGGCGAGGAAGGCCATTGTGAAGGACCTGGAGGATCTCGGCCTTCTCGTCAAGGTGGTTCCCCACACGCACGCCGTCGGAACGCACGACCGCTGCGGCACGACGGTCGAGCCGATGGTGAAGCCCCAGTGGTTCGTCCGCATGGACGAGCTCGCGAAGCCTGCCATCCAGGCCGTGAAAAACGGGGACCTCACATTTGTCCCGGAAAGATACACGAAGATCTACCTCAACTGGCTGGAGAACATCCACGACTGGTGCATTTCCAGACAGCTCTGGTGGGGACACCGGATTCCCGCGTATTACTGCGACGACTGTGGCGAGATGGTTGTGGCGAAGGAAGCGCCCGCCGTCTGCCCGAAATGCGGCAGAACCCACATGCATCAGGATCCGGACACCCTGGATACCTGGTTCTCCTCGGCGCTCTGGCCGTTCTCCACACTCGGCTGGCCGAAGAAGACGCCCGAGCTCGACTATTTCTACCCGACGGATGTGCTGGTGACCGGCTACGACATCATCTTCTTCTGGGTCATCCGCATGGTCTTCTCCGGGTACGAGCAGACCGGGAAGAGCCCCTTCCACCACGTCCTGATTCACGGCCTTGTCCGCGACTCGCTGGGAAGGAAGATGAGCAAGTCCCTCGGAAACGGCATCGATCCCCTCGAGGTGATCGACGAGTACGGCGCGGATGCCCTCCGCCTCACACTCGTGACGGGAAATGCCCCCGGCAACGACATGAGATTCTACTTCGAGCAGGTCGAGGCGAGCCGCAATTTTGCCAACAAGATCTGGAACGCCAGCCGGTTTATCATGATGAACCTCCCGGAGGAGGACATCCCCGAGATGGACGCAAAGGACCTCTTCCCTGCCGACAAGTGGATCCTTTCAAGGATCAACACCGTGACTAGGGAAGTCACCGAGAACATGGACCGCTACGAGCTGGGCATCGCGGTTCAGAAGATCCATGATTTTCTCTGGGACGAGTTCTGCGACTGGTACATCGAGATCGCCAAGTTCCGCCTCACAAGTGACGACTCCGTGAGGGGCAATGTCTCCTGGAAGGCCGCGGCCCTCTGGACGCTGAAGACCGTCCTCGCCCAGGCGATGAAGCTCCTTCACCCCTATATGCCATTTGTCTCGGAAGAGATCTACTGCACGCTGCTTCCCGGCGAGGAGACCATCATGACCAGCGACTGGCCGGTCTATAAGGAGGAGTGGAGCTTCCCGGAGGAGGAGAGGCAGATCGCCGCCTTTATGGAGCTGGTCCGGGGCATCCGGGCGATCCGCATGGAGATGAACGTGCCGGCTAAGACGAAGACGGACCTCTTTGTCGTCGGCAAGAACCTTGAGATCGTAAATGAACTCCGCAGCCTCTTCGACTCTCTGGGAGACAGCAGCCGCATGCTCTTTGCGAAGGCCATCCACATCATCGGGAGCAAGGACGAGATCGGCGACGAGTCGGTGTCCGTGGTCTTGAGTGACGCGACGGCCTACATCCCGCTCGATGAGCTTGTGGACCGGGAGAAGGAGATCGCCCGCCTCAAGGACGAGAGCGCGAAGATGGACAGGGAGATCGCCCGCTCGTCCGGCATGCTGAACAATCCGAACTTTACGTCCAAGGCACCCGCCGCCAAGGTGGAGGAGGAGAGGGCCAAGCTTGAGAAATACAGGGCGACGAAGCATCAGATCCTTGACCAGCTCGCCCGCTACGGACTATAACAGAAGAGTTTTTTGATCAAAGGTGACATTGGTGCCCTGCTCCAATGTCATCTTTTTGAGAGGGAACCGCAATGATTTCGTGCTACGAAGATGCAGTGAAAACAATTGAGGACAGTTCCCGCTTCCTGTCCGTAAATCCCGTGGAGTACACGGCCGGGCGGCTTGAAGAACTGGGGAATCCGGACCGGCGCGCCGGGATGCTCGTGCACATAGCGGGAACAAACGGCAAGGGCAGCGTCTCGGCTTACCTTGCCTCCATCTTCCGCGGGATGGGGCTTAGGACGGGGCACTTTACGTCCCCGCACCTTGTCCGCCTGAATGAGCGCATCGCGGTGGACGGGCAGATGATTTCCGACGGGGACTTTTTTGATGCGTTCAAAGAAGTCCGCGGACCTGGGAGCGGAGGGGAACCGGGCTCGGGCTATTTTGAGACGCTTTTTCTCATGGCGATGGTTTATTTTGCAAAAATGAGGACCGACGTCGCGGTCATTGAGACCGGACTCGGAGGAAGACTGGACGCGACAAATGCGGTCAGGGATCCGGCAGTTACCGTCATCACGCAGATCGGTTTTGACCACATGGGCATCCTCGGAAACAGCATAGAAGAGATCGCGGCGGAGAAAGCGGGAATCCTGAAGGCGGGCGCGCCCTGCGTATATTCCGCCGAAAATCCCAAAGCCGCGGCCGTGATCGAGAAGAGAGCCCGGGATCTTGGCGGGGAATCTCCGTCCGCGGAAATCCGCCTCTATCCCCTGTCCCCGGAGGACTGCCTGGTCCGCCGCATGGGGAGCGGGGTGATTGATTTTTCCACAAGCTTCCGCTATGATAGAAATGCTGATTACAAAGTCCGCTCCTTCGCGCCTTACCAGGCGGAAAACGCTTCACTCGCCGTTCTTGCCGTAAAGGCGCTCGCGGACAGAGGGCTTCTTCGCCCTTCCGCGGATGAGGTGAAGAGAGGTCTCTATGAGATGGAGTGGCCTGCCAGGATGGAGGAGATCTCTCCGCGCGTCTTTTTGGACGGCGCCCACAACATCGACGGAATCCGGAGATTTCTCGAGGCCGCAAGGGCGGTCGCGGGCGGCGGGAGAGCGAGACTCCTCTTCTCGGCGGTGAATGACAAGGACTACGGGGAGATGATCCGGGAACTGTCCGCGGGATATCCGTGGGAGAAAGTGATCACGACGGAGATAAAGGGCGTGAGGCAGATTGAGTGCGGAGCCCTTAAAGAACTGTTCGAGAGGGCGGGAACTCATGCGGAATCCATTTCGGGTATCCGGGAAGCTCTCTTGCTTGCACTCCGGGACCGGGATGATGGGACGTATGTCTTTATCTGCGGGAGTCTGTACCTCGCGGGAACAATAAAGGAGATCATGAAATGATCAATTATGAAGAGGAATTAAAGAAATTCAAGCCCTCTCTCGACGTGGACGAAGCCGAAGGCGCCATCTACTCGCGGGATCTGACTGACGTCATAGATATCCTGAAGGAGATGCTTCACGAGACAAGCGGCAATGAAAAGGGCAGATAAGCGATGAAATGTATGTTCTGCGGAGCGGAGCTCGGCGACCAGGTATATTGCCCGAAGTGCGGATCGAATGTGTCTGTGCAGAAGCAGACCCTCGTCCTTTCAGGGCTCTATTACAATCAGGGACTGGAGAAAGCCCAGGTGCGGGACTTATCCGGCGCCATCGACCAGCTGAAGCGCTCTCTGAAATTCAATAAACTCAATATCCCGGCCAGAAACCTGCTTGGACTCGTGTACTTCGAGACCGGGGAGGTTGTAGCTGCCCTGTCGGAGTGGGTGATCTCCAAGAACATCCAGCCGGAGGACAACATCGCGGCGGACTACATCCGCAGCCTGCAGCAGGACGCGAACCGGCTGGATGTCATCAACCAGACGATCAAGAAGTATAACCTGGCCTTAAGGAACTGCTTTGAGGGAAATGAAGACGTCTCGCTGATCCAGCTGAAGAAGATTCTCGCCCAGAACCCGAAGCTGATCAAAGGGTACCATCTCCTCGCACTCCTCTACCTCAATCAGGGGGAGTACGAGAAAGCGAGGAGGCTGCTGAAAAAAGCGATCCGGATCGACAAGACGAACACCACGACTCTCCGATTCTTAAGGGAAGTGGACGAGCAGACCGGGACGGAGACGCATCTCGAGAATCATTTCCCGCTGTGGAACCGGCGCGGGGAGGAAGAGGAGGCCGCTTCGGCTTCCGCCCTCGAAGGCCAGGACCGCGAGGACGGGATCCAGCCCGTTGTGGCAAGAGGCGGGCAGGCCAGGATGTCCATCATCAACATGCTGATCGGCATCGCCATAGGTGCGGCCGCGATCTGGTTCCTCTTTATTCCCGCCTGGACGAGAAACATCAACCGGACGGCAAATGAGAAGGTGACGAAGTACTCCTCGGACATGGCTGTGTACTCGGCCCAGATCCAGATGATGAACGACCAGGTCGAAACGGCCATGAAGACCGCGCAGACGGCGGGCGAGCAGATGGAGCATGCCGCGCTTCTTGCCTCCAGCTATCAGAATCTCACGAAAGCCATGAGCGCCTGGGAGAGCGGGCAGACTTCGACGGCCGCCACCCTCCTCGCCGGCGTGGAGCCTTCCGTGCTCGACGCGGACTCCAGGGCGATCTTCACGAATATGGCCAACGACATGAGCAACTCCCTGTTTGCGGCCTATAAGAAGGCGGGAATCGCCGCATTTGACGGAAAAAATTACGATGAGGCGGTCCGGATACTGGAGCTGGCCAAGGTAATCGATGCCACGGACTACGACATCCTCAACTATCTGGCGCACTCCTACCGCATGAAGGGCGACAGCGAGAATGCGGATCTCAATTTCAACCTGATCATATCCGGATTCCCGAATACCCAGAAGGCGGAAAACGCCAGGCAGTATCTGAGCAGCAGTTCCGCTTCGGTGGAAGCGCAGAACGTTGCCGGACAGACGGAGAATACCTCCGGAGCGGGCGAGGGGGATACCAATGAATAAGGAACAGCTTATCAGCGCCCTCTCCCGCCTTATAGGAGAGGAACACGTGCTTCCTGACGAGCCGATGAGCGGACACACCAGCTTCCGGATCGGCGGGCCGGCGGACTTCTTCCTCGAGCCAAAGCAAAAGGCGCAGCTTGCCGGCCTTTTGAGGCTCCTCGAAGAGGAGCGGATCCCTTACTTTATTATGGGAAACGGCAGCAATCTCCTGGTCGCCGACGAGGGATACCGCGGCGCGGTGATCCGGATCGGGAAGAATATGGGACACGCGGAGGTCCGCGGGGATCAGATCACTGCGGAGTGCGGCGCCCTGCTCTCCGGAATCTCCGCACTTGCCTCGGCAAACAGCCTGACCGGCTTCGAATTTGCGGGAGGCATACCCGGCACGCTCGGCGGGGCATGCGTCATGAACGCGGGGGCTTACGGCGGGGAAATGAAGCAGGTGCTGCGGGAGGTCACTGTCCTCGACGAAAAGAGGGAGATCCGGGTTCTGAAAAATGAAGAGCTTGAGCTTGCTTACCGCAGCAGCATATTCATGAGGACGCCTCTCATTGCCCTTGAGGCTAAGATCCAGCTTGCCCACGGGGACAGAGAGGCCATCGAAGGCCTGTGCGCGGACCTGAGGGAGAGACGGCAGTCGAAGCAGCCTCTCGACCTGCCGAGCGCCGGCAGCACCTTTAAAAGACCTGAGGGTTACTTTGCCGGGAAGCTCATCATGGACGCGGGCCTTAGAGGATACCGCGTGGGCGGAGCGATGGTGTCGGAGAAGCACTGCGGCTTTATTGTGAATGCCGGCGGGGCGACGGCCCGCGATGTCCGCGAGCTCATCTCCGCTGTTCAGGCAAGGGTCTTTGAGCTCTACGGCGTCGCGCTCGAGACGGAGATCCGGATGCTCGGGGCGGAGCCTTAAGAAATGGCCGGGGATAACTGCCCGGATTCATGAATGAAAAAGCGTCACTTACATCGGACTTAAGGGAGCCCAGACTTGAAACAGGGGGCGGAATGCACGTAAAGGAGGTTCCTGCAGATGCGCTTCGTGATTGTGACCGGGATGTCCGGCGCCGGAAAGAGCACTGCGCTCAACTACCTGGAGGACGAGGATTTCTACTGTGTGGACAATCTTCCGGTTCCTCTAATAAAGCCGTTCGCACAGATCGCCGGAGACGGCAGTTCCTCGGAGTTCACCAAGTTCGCGGTGGGTGTGGATATCCGCAGCGCGCCGAGGGCGGAGGATCTTAAGTCGGTAGTCGAGGCCCTCGACGACGCGGGCTTTGGGTACGAGATTCTCTTTCTTGACGCCTCCGACGACGTTCTTCTCATGCGCTACAAGGAGACGCGCCGCACACATCCTCTCGCAGGCAGAAGCGGAAGTGTGGAGGAAGGAATCCGCAAGGAGCGGGAGCGGCTGGAAGTGCTGAGGGCGAGAGCGGACTTTATACTCGATACGAGCAAGCTGCTCACCCGGGAGCTGAAGTCCGAGCTGATCCGCATCTTTATAGAGGACCGGAGCTTCAAGAACCTGTACATCACGGTTCAGTCCTTCGGATTCAAGTACGGTATTCCGGCGGATTCGGACCTCGTCGTGGACGTCCGGTTCCTCCCGAACCCGTATTACGTTCAGGAGCTGAGGCCGCTCACCGGAAATGACCGGGAGATCGTGGATTTTGTCCTGTCCCATGAGAGCAGCCGCGTGTTCGTCCGGAAATATGTGGAGCTCCTGCTCTTTCTCATTCCCAACTATGTGTCGGAGGGGAAGAACCAGCTGGTCGTCTCGGTCGGGTGCACCGGAGGCAGGCACCGCTCCGTCGCGCTCGCGAACGAGATCGCCGCAAGGCTGATGGAGAGCGGGGATTACGGGGTGAGGACCTGGCACAGGGATATCGATAAGGACCCTGTGCGGAAGGCTCCGGCTCCTTAAAGTAACGGTTCTTATTTATATGAAGAGAGATTGCCCATGTCGTTTTCCGGAGAAGTGAAAAGAGAACTCGCGGGCATACTTCCGGCGGCCAGGCACTGCAGGATCGCCGAGATCGCGGCATTTATGCGGTTTGCAAGGACTGAGGAGAATCTTCCGAAGGCGGACGGGGAGGGAATTGCTCTCCGCGCGGACTTGGAGGAGACGGCGAGTTTACTCTTTACTTTATTTCAAAGAGCGTATAATATATATGGTGTTGTCGACCGGGACTTAAAGAAGGTGAAGGCCAGGGACGGATACATCTTCCGGATAGAAGACGGAAGAGACGCGGAGGCGGTGAGACAATCCATCTCCCACCGATCGATCCTGCAGCTTGAGTGCTGCAAGAAGGCGTTCTTAAGAGGCGCATTTCTGGCAATCGGCTCGATCAGTGCTCCCGAGAAGTCCTATCACCTGGAGCTGGTCGCGCAGACGGAAGAAGACGCCGTTCTTCTTAAGGACACGATGAGGAAGATCGGGAGCCATGCGCGCATCGTCATAAGGAAAGGCTCCTATGTGGTTTACCTCAAAGAAGGGGACCAGATCACAGAGCTTCTCGGAGGAATGGGGGCCAGCAACTCCTTCCTCAGCATCGAGACGGTCCGCGTGATGAAGGAGATGCGGGGCAGCGTCAACCGGCGCGTCAACTGCGAGACTGCCAATCTGAACAAGACGATCGTCTCCTCCGTCCGGCAGATCGAGGACATCCGCTACATCCGCGATCACGGCGGCTTTGGGAATCTCCCTCCGACCTTGAGAGAGATGGCGGAGGTTCGTCTGAGTTACCCGGACGCTCCGCTGGCGGAGCTCGGCACGTATCTGGACCCGCCTATCGGAAAGTCGGGCGTCAATCACAGGCTCAGGAAACTTGGCCGGATTGCGTCACAGATCCGGGATGGGGGCAGGGCCTGAAAGGTTTCATTTATAAATGGTTAACCCCGGGATTTCCCGGAGGCGGTCCGCCGGGTTAACCGCATATAGGGAAGACGGGATGGCCCTTAAAGCGGGCGTCATTTCGTTAACAACTATAGGAGGTTCAAGGAAGATGACAAAGAGGGAAATCACGGTCCGGCTCGATGGAGGGCTCGAGACAAGACCTGTCGCGCTGCTGGTTCAGATGGCCAGCCAGTTTCAGAGCGATGTCTACGTGGAGTCCGAAAACCGCCGCGTCAATGCCAAGAGCATCATGGGCATGATGACCTTGGGGCTCGATGCAGGATCGGAAGTGACTGTATCAGCGAATGGCTCGGACGAGATGGAGGCTATGGACCGGATTGAAGCCTATCTTACCCGGAGAGCCTGAGGAAGAGGCTTAAATGCTTTTTTAAGAAAATCAGAATCTGATAAAGGAGCCGGGAGCGCATCCCGACTCTTTTTTATGCAAAAGCCGTTTTCCTCCCGCGCGAAATTCCCCGCTGCCTTAAGGAAGGCGCATGCCGCGATCTCCTTGGACTACTGCACTTGTCAGAGCAAAGGGAATCGTCTATAATAGGTTCATCATGGCGGACGATATGAAGATGATAGAGGATCTGTCTCTCAATGCCTGGCCGAGTTATCAGATGCAGGTATATGATGGATGGATACTCCGCTTTTCTTATTTTTATACACACAGGACCAACTGCGCAGAGCAGATCGGTGCCTCTACACTGCCGCTCGGAGAGAAGATCCGCTACGCGGAGTGGGTCTACCGGAAGTGGAGATCTCCTACAGTCTTTAAGATATCCCCCGTCGGGGATCCGGCGCTGGACTCCCTCCTGGAGGCGGGAGGGTACCGGATAGAGCACGCGACGACTGTGATGACCAGGAGCTTTGCGGAATCTCCTGCGTGCAGGGAGGGGAACGCCGGGTGCGAGCTCCTCTTGAGGGACCGGGTGGATGACGAGTGGATCAGAGCTCTCTTTGCCCTGAAGGGGGAGACGCCCGACATTCACAGGAAGATTGTTCCGAAGATGTACGACGCGATTCCCATGGATGAGATTGCGGTCAGTGCGGTCAGCGGCGGCAAGGTGATCGGAACGGGGCTTGGCATTCTGGACCGCGGATATGTCGGCGTCTACGCGATTCATGTGGACAGCGCGCACCGGCGCAGGGGAATTGCTTCACAAATAGTAGGGACGATACTGTCGGAGGCGGAAAAAAAGGGTGCCGGAGCTGCCTATCTGCAGGTGGTCTCGGACAACGCTGCGGCGAAAGCGCTTTACCGCACATACGGCTTCAGGGACAGCTACCGGTATTATTTTCGGGTAAAGGGTATTTGAGGACTGTTGAAAATCGGAGGGTTTGGGGCGGCGCGCGGCCTGCCTGCATTCCCGGATACCCGTGTGATATGGAGATGTTGAAATGGAATTCTTGAGGCTATTGGCCGAAATCAGAAATCCGGCTCTGGACCGGATTATGCTGGCAATCAGTTATCTGGGCACCCCGTATGTGATGCTCGGCATTTTTATCCTGTTTTATCTTATTATCGACAAAGAAGAGGCGTACGGCATAGGCTTTTCCTTCTGCTTTTCCTGCCTGTTCTGCCAGGCGGCGAAAGTGGTCGCCCGCGTCCCGCGTCCGTGGAATCTCGACACTTCCTTTGAACCGGTTCCGGAAGCGGTGCCCTCCGCAACCGGATACTCATTCCCCAGCGTTCACACCCAGAGCGCGGCATCGATCCTGGGGTCGGTCTTCTATTATAATAAGAAGCGGGTTGTGAGGATTGTCACTGCTGTTCTCATTGCCCTGATCGGATTTTCGAGAATGTACCTGGGCTGCCACACACCTGTGGATGTGCTTGCCGGCCTTTTGGCGGGAATCCTGATCTCCGCCATATCCTGGTACTTCTGGAACAAGGTGAGAAAGGAGAGGAGACCTCCCGACATGCTCGCGTTCTTTCTCCTGGCTTTCGGAATCCTTCTGATCTTCCTTGCATCCGCCCTTCTCTTCAATGCGACCATCGATTACGCGAATGCCGCGGACAGCTTTAAGATGGCCGGCGTATCCATCGGGCTTGCTGTGGCGATGTTTGTGGAGCCGAGGGCTCTCCGGTTCTCTGTCGAAGGCACGATCCTGAAGAAGATTCTCCGCTTCGCGATTGGATTAGGGGGGCTTTTGCTCGTCTCTGCTGCCATCAAGGCGATTCCCACATCGACCTCCATCCCGCTTCTCGTGATCCGCTATGCGCTGATGCTTCTCTATATCACGCTGTGTACTCCGTGGATCTGCCTCAAGACCGGGCTCATGGAGACGAAGCAGGCGGCGCTTCGCACACCGAAGATCTGACTGCCCGGAGGA
>CADCPJ010000375.1 GCA_902803245.1 uncultured Lachnospiraceae bacterium
GCAGATATATCTCTTTGACGTAATTCGCGAGGACTGTCGCGGTTTCGTAATTTGCGATTGCAAAGAGCAAATTACAATGAGCGAAGACCGGAGCATAGGAAAAGAGATATATCTGATCGGGACGGCAAAACAAAGCAGCTTCGTACAAAACAAAGCAGCTTCGTACAAAACAAAGCAGTTTCGTACAAAACAAAGCAGTTTCGTACAGAACAAAGCAGCTAACAACTTGCACTTACCGGCATTATTTCCAGACGCTGCCCAACAGCCGTCTGCACCCAAGGAGGATTTTGAAAATGAAAGAAACATTGCAGGACCTGAAAAACAGGCGCTCCGTAAATAAATACCTTCCGAAGCAGATCTCAGACGAGGAGCTCACGGAAGTCCTCGAGGCGGGCATGAACGCCCCTTCCGGAGGCAACCGCCAGCCCGCAGTCTTCATCGTCGTACAGAACCGCGAGTGGATCGACAAGCTCTGCGCCCTGAACGCAAAGATCGCGGGCGCACCGGACGGCTGGGACGTCTTCTACGGCGCACCTACCGTCATCGTGGTGGCGGCCAGCACCTCCACCCCCGATGCCATAAAGGACGGCTCACTGTGCATCGGCAATATGTTAAATGCCGCCTATGCACTCGGACTAGGCGGACGCTGGATCAACCGCGCCGACGGCATGCTTGAGGACGAGCTCGGGAAGCAGCTCATGAAAGAAGCGGGCTATGAAGGGGATTATGTCGGTGTCGGAAACGTCATTCTCGGCTACCCGGCAAATGGATTCCCGGCCCCGATCGAGCACAAGAAGGATTACTACAAGATCATCCGGTGACCTGTGAATCGGGGAACCGAACGGGCGGACGGGGGGCCTTTATCCCTCCCTCCGCACATAGGAGAGATAGGCGGATCCCACCCGCATCGTGTTGAGCAGGTTCACGATATCATCCACGGACAGGTAGGGATCCTCGCCCGGGCTTTCCGCGCCCTCCGCGCCTTCCGCCTCATTTCCCGCAAGCCAGGTCTGCGCAGACAGAAGGTGCAGCTCCAGAAAGACATTGAGGAAATGCTCCCTCAGCTCGTCGTTGGCCGTCCCGTCCTGATCCATCACCTGCTCGATACTTGTCCTTAAGATGCCCTTCAGCTTTTTCACAAAATAGGTATCCCCGTATTTCCGGTCAAGGAGCGCCATCATCGCGTCCCTGTGGTCCCGGCAGAACTCAAACCAGATGAGGAAGGAAGCGGGCGGCTCGCAGTTGAAGCTGGTGAGAAATTCCCCGGTCCGGCAGTGCGGCCCGCTGCTTCTTTGGACTTTGCCGAGGCGGGCGGTAAGGTCCGTGATGAGAGCGTGCTCAAGCTGCTCCAGGAGATCATAGATATCCCCGAAATACTGGTAGAAGGTGCCCCTCGTGATCTGCGCCTTCCTGCAGATCTCGATCACCGTGATTTTCTCCCAGAACTTCTCGCCCATGAGATCAAGGAACGTCGAGACGATGTGCCTCTTCGTGTTCTCCGATTTGTTCGTCTTCTGATTCACCGTGCCTCTGGCCATCATGAACCTCCCCCATATCTGTGAATATGACATGCTGTCCCGCACTTTCCGTGCTGTCCTGCATTTCCCGTGCTGTCCCGCATTTTACATGCTGTCCCGCATTTTACATGCTCTTCCGCACTATACCCCATTCTGCCCGATCTTCCTTCTTTTCGCTACCTCCTATTTGAACGAAAAATGATGCCTCTTTGCACCTCATGAAAACCGAAAAAACGCTCGGCGGATGCAGAGGTCAAAATCGGACACATCCGGAGAATCTGTTCAATTTCGACACACGAAAGGGAACTGTTCTGTTTTTTGCGGGCAGGATTTTATAGTATAAAACCAGAAGATTCAAGGGGCGGCAGCGCGCTTGAAAAACGCGGAAAGCCGCCCGGCGTGAACGACAGGGCATCTCATTTTCAAGGGGATTCAAGGGGATTCAAGGGGACTCAAGAGGATTCGAGAGGACTCAAGAGGATTGGATGCCTTCATACGGAAAGAAAAAGGAGAGGACAGTTATGAGCTTTAATTTCTTCGTCAGGAGCAACATCACATTCGGACGCGGCGCAGCTGAGAAGCTTCCGGAAATTCTGGCCGGATACGGCCTCAAGAAGGTCATGATCGTCTATGACGGCGGCGTGAAGGCCGCGGGCATTGCCGAGAAGATTGTTGCCCAGGTGGAGAAGGCGGGCATCAGCTACATTATCTTCGACGGCGTCATCCCGAACCCGACCAACGAAGTCGTGGAGGGAGCGGCTGTCCTCGCCAAGGAAGCCGGCGTGGAGGGCTTTGTGGCCGTCGGCGGCGGCAGCAGCATCGACCTCGCGAAGGCCGTCAATGTCCTCATGACAAACCCGGGCCGCATCGGCGAGTACGGCGGCATGAACATGGTCAAGAACCCCTGCCTCCCGCTCGTCGCCATTCCGACCACGGCCGGCACTTCCTCCGAGATCACCAATGTGAGCGCCCTCATCGACACTGAGAAGGTCATCAAGTACGTGGTCATCGACAACAACATCGTGGCCTCCGACGTGATCGCGGATCCGGAATTTACAAAGACGATGCCGGTCAGCGTGACGGCCGCCACGGGCATGGATGCCATCACGCACGCCGTGGAGAGCTACATTTCCAATATGGCCACACCGCTCACGGAGTACAATGCGCTCGCGGGCTTAAAGATCCTCTACAACAACCTCCCGAAGGTCGTTGAAAATGGCTCCGACATGGAAGCGAGAGAGCAGATGATGCTCGGCTGCATCATCACGGGCTTCAGCTTCTCCAACGCGAACCTCGGTTTCGTGCACGCGATCGCCCACACGCTGAGCGCCCACTTCGGACTCGCCCACGGCATGGCGAACGCCTGCGTCCTTCCTTACGTCATGGCTTACAACGCCGAGGCCTGCCCGGAGAAAATGGTGGAGCTCGCGAAGGCAATCGATCTTCCGGTCAGCGGCAATCCTGAAAAGGACAAGTACCTGCTCGCCGATGCCCTGAAAGCCCTGTGCAAAAAGCTCGGTATCCGGACACTAAAGGAGCAGAACGTTCCGGAGGAGGCATTTGACCGCCTTGCCGACGACGTCCTCAAGGAGCCGGTGCTCGGCTTCAACCCGAGACAGGGCGTCACTAAGGAAGACGTCATCGAGATCCTTAAAAAAGCTTATTCTGAATAATTATACGGAGATCCCATGAATCAGACGAACAAACTGAGAATCTACATCACAATCGTATGCATCAGCTTCCTGCAGGGGCTTCAGTTCGGGCCCTCGCCGATCCTGGCCCGGATCGCGGAGCACTATCCGGATGTCAGCACCTCGCTCATCCAGATGCTGATCACGGGTCCCAACCTCATCGGCATGGTGTTTGCGCTCGTGTGCGGCGTTCTGGTCACGAAGATCAGCAAGAAGAAGCTGCTTCTTTGCGCGGCGGCGGTGGCATTTTTCACCGGCATCATCCCCTACTTTGTGGATAACTTCTACCTGCTCCTCGGAATGAGGATGCTGTACGGCTTCTCCCTCGGCCTCGCCACGGCCCTCAACACGGCGGTCGTCGCGGAGTGGTTTACGGGAGATGCGAGAGTCGTCGCGATGGGCGTGCAGTCCGCTTCGGTCGGGACCGGCATCGCCGTCACGACGGCAGGCGCGGGACTCCTTGGATCCGGCATTTTCACGAATTCCTATTTTATCAATGTGATCGGGGCCATCGCCTTCGTCCTCATCCTTGTCTGCCTGCCGGAGACCGGCGCGGCGAAGGTGAGCGGGGACAACAAAGTGAAGGTCAACGCCCGCGTCTTCCAGGTCGCGCTCCTCGGATTTCTGGAGTGGCTGTTCCTCATCGCCTACACGACGAACATCGCGATGCACCTGCAGGGCGATCTGCAGGGATCCTCTTCCGCGGCAGGAAATCTGACCAGCATCTTCTCGGTGGCCCAGATCATCATAGGCCTCCTGCTCGGAATTGTGACGAAGGTCACGAAGAAGGCCACGCTATCCTGCGCTATGCTCTCCTTCGCCGCCGGAGCTGCAATCCTTGTGGCATTTCCGTCGAACTTTGTGATGCTGTCCATCGGCTCGCTTCTGTGCGGATTCTCCCAGGGCGCATTTATCCCCACCGCGATGGTGGCTGTGTCCAATGCGGTTCCGCCTGTGGCAGCGGCGATGGCCTCCGGCGTCTTCACCTGCTTCCAGTGCGTCGGCCAGCTGGTCTCCCCGTTCTTCTTGAGCTTCTGCGCCGGCACATTCTTCGGGGAAGCCTCAACGACCAATATGTACAAGGTCTGCGTGATCGGCATGATCATTTCCGCCGGAATTGCGGCTTTCATCATGATAGGAAAGCCTGCGCGGAATGCCGAAGCAGCGGAAAGCAAGTGAAACCCATAAAGAACACGGATTTAAAAAC
>CADCPJ010000376.1 GCA_902803245.1 uncultured Lachnospiraceae bacterium
AGGCCTTATCTGCAATCAGAACCTGTCTCATTCATGCAAGCATGATGAGCCAGAACCTGATTGCAGATTGGCCGTGAATAGTAACCAAAAGAGGCAGATTCTCATAATACGGAGTTGACAAACAGGGACTGATAGCATACAATTTTTGGAAACTTTAGCATGATAAAGCAACACAGCAAAGGCGCTTTAAGTTTATGCCCGGTTCACACAAGGTTTCCATTCACCCTATACTGTAAAGCAATAAGAGGTTCAAAACCCTTTTTAAGAACCTCTGTTTTTTTTTCGATTGGGATCCACAGTTACGCAGCATATAGCAACAGGAGTGAGAGAGATGAAAACAATCAAACTGATCGACGTGACGCTGAAGGAATCTGGATTTATCAGGGAGAGCGCCCTGACCTTCAAGGAGAAGCTGGAGATCGCCCGCGTTCTGGACCGGCTCAAGGTGGATATCATAGAACTGCCCGCCATCACCGGAGGCAAAGCCGATCAGCTGTCCAATAAGACAATTGCATCTTTAATCGGCACCGCGATCACGGCGGATGTGGATCTTATAAGCAGCAGCGTGGAGGAGACCTGGGAGAGCATCCGGAGCGCGAAGAGGCCGCGCCTCAACCTCCTCGTTCCGGTCTCCCCTGTGCAGATGGAGTATACCTGCCACATGAAGGCGCCGGCACTCCTTGAGGCGGCGGCACAGAAGCTTAAAGAATGCCGCTTCTACGCGGAGACCGTGGAGTTCACGGCTGTCGACGCTACGAGGGCCGAGCGGGAGTTTCTCGCGAAAGTCATTAAGACCGCCATAGACTGCGGAGTCGGAAAAGTCACCCTGTGCGACACGGCGGGGGTGATGCTTCCGGATGAGTTTGCTTCATTTATAGGGGATATTAAGAGCCGTGTCCCCGAGATCGGGAACGTCCAGCTCTACGTGCAGGTATCCGACGCGATGAGCATGGGCACTGCAGCGGCAGCGGCAGCGGTGGCAGCAGGCGCAGAGGGTGTCAAATGCACGGCTGTTCCGACGGCCTGCCCGACTCTTGCACAGATCGTCCGCTTCATCGAAGTGAAGGGGGCAGACCTCGATATCCGAACCGGCCTTCGGACGACGGAGCTCACCCGCGCATCGGCTCAGCTCGAGAAGATGCTGAGGAAGGAAGAGGAGACGCGCTCCCCGTTTGAAAATGTCGCCATCGGAGACAGCGCCAACGTCTGTCTCGATATGAACGACGAGATCACCGAGGTGATCAAGGTGGTCCGCCAGCTCGGCTATGACTTGAGCGACGAGGACAACACGAGGGTCTACGAGGCGTTCCGCCGCGTTGCCGTGAAGAAGGCATTTGTCGGTACGAGGGAGCTCGACGCCATCGTAGCGAGCACGGCGATGCAGGTTCCGTCGACCTACCGGATCGACAATTACGTGATCAACAGCGGCAATGTCATCACGGCTACCGCCAACATCCTTCTCGATCGGGACGGGGAGAAGATCCGCGGCGTCGGCGTGGGCGACGGCCCGATCGACGCGGCGTTTCTTGCCATCGAGCAGATCATCGGCCACCACTACGAGCTGGATGATTTCCAGATTCAGACGGTCACCGAGGGAAGGGATGCCATGGGCAGCGCGCTCGTGAAGCTGCGCGCGGACGGCAGGGTCTATTCCGGAAACGGCATTTCCACCGACATCATCGGCGCTTCCATACGCGCCTACATCAGTGCTCTCAATAAGATTGTCTACGAGGAAGCGTAAGGAGGTGCCCTGTTGAAGCTTTCATATACGATAAACAGATGGAACGATAAGAGCTGGAGCGAGCTGTGTGATGCAGCCCGCAGCTCCCGCCTTCAGGGCATAGAGATTGCAGGTGTCACCGGGACGCTGTTTCAGGGAAAAGGCAGCCCGACGAATCCGGAGCTTTCCGCCGTGACAAGGCGGACCCTCTATGGATCCGGACTTTGCATTCCCTGTGTCAACACAATTCTCGATTATATGGACCCCGCGTTTGACCGCGAATTCGCAGAGAGCGTCCGCGTGGCCGTCAACCTCGGCATCGATGCGGTCGGCATTCATACTAAGAGCTCTGACAGGGAGGCATATACAAAGAAGGTCGGGAGCCTTCTTGAGGCTGTCGGCATGAAGCCGGTGACCGTCCTCGTGGAGACGACCGGTGTCTTTACGGACACGGCTAAGCTCCGGGATCTCCTCAACCACTTTGCTGACGATCATCTGGCAGCGCTCTGGAATATGTACGGAAGCTTTGCCGAAGGGGATGAGCAGCCGGAGACCACGATCACGAACCTGGGCGCCTATGTCCGCCACGTGCATATCCATGACTTCAGGAAGGAGGGCGGCGCCCTCGTCCCCGAGCTGACCGGAGAGGGACAGCTCCCGATCGGGGAAATGATGAATGCCCTGCGCTCCGTCAACTACGACGGTTTCATTTCCATCGAGTGGGATCCCGCCTGGATGGAAGAGCTTCAGGACATCGAGATCATCCTGACCCAGTTTGCCAGCGACATGGGACGCTACGAGGGAACCAGGCTGCACAGGAAGCATCTGTACTGGAACCGCCGGCACACGGGGAGATATGTCTGGAAGAAGGAAGACCTGATCGACAAGACCTTCCCGCAGGTGCTCGACAGGATGGTGGAGGAGTTTCCGGACCAGCTCGCCGTCAAGTTTACGACGCTGGATTATACGAGGACGTACAGCCAGTTCCGGGACGATGTGGATGAATACGCCCGCGTCCTGATTTCCCTTGGTGTGCGCCCCGGCTCCAAAGTGACGATCTGGGCCACCAATGTTCCCCAGTGGTTCCTCACCTTCTGGGCGACGACGAAGATCGGTGCAATTCTCGTCACGATGAATACTGCTTACAAGATCCACGAGGCGGAATACCTTCTCCGCCAGTCGGACACCCACACCCTGGTCATGATCGAAGGGTACAGGGACTCCAACTACCGCGAAATCATCAATGAGCTCTGCCCCGAGCTCTCATCTTCCGATCCCTCGAAAGGGCTGCACGCAAAGCGCCTGCCTTTCCTGAGAAATGTCATCACCGTTGGCTTCCGCATGCCCGGCGCCCTCACCTGGGAGGAGTCGCTTATGTACGCGGAGAAGACCCCGATCGAGGAGGTCCGCCGCAGGGCTTCCGCCGTGGACGTGAACGATGTCTGCAACATGCAGTACACTTCCGGCACGACGGGCTTCCCCAAGGGCGTGATGCTGACGCACTACAATATCGTAAATGACGGCAAGTGCATCGGGGACGGCATGGACCTGTCCACCGCGGACCGCATGATGATCCAGGTCCCGATGTTCCACTGCTTTGGCATGGTCCTGAGCATGACGAGCTCGATGACCCACGGCGCGACGATGTGTCCGATGCCCTACTTCTCCGCGAAGAGCTCCCTGGCCTGCATCAACCAGGAGCGCATCACCTGCTTCAACGGCGTGCCGACGATGTTCATTGCGATGTTCAACCACCCGGATTACCGCAAGACGGATTTCAGCCACATGCGCACCGGCATCATGGCCGGCAGCCCGTGCCCGATCGCTGTCATGAGGGACGTTGTCGACAAGATGCACATGCCCGAGATCGTCATTGTTTACGGCCA
>CADCPJ010000377.1 GCA_902803245.1 uncultured Lachnospiraceae bacterium
ACTGATAGGTCTCCATAAAATAGCCGCGGCTGTCGCCGAAAACCTGGGGAGTAATGACTTTGAGTCCCTCGATCTCACAGGTCTCCACACTGATTTTTCCCATCTTCTCCACCTCAATCATGCGGCAGCGGGTCATGCCCGCAGCTGTACAATTATGTCAATTCATGTGACACCGGGGGACAGTCCCCGACGTCACATTTTATGTCAACTGATACAGTCACAGACCGTTCACAATATCCATCAGATACTGACCGTAGGCCGTCTTCAGAAGCGGCTGCGCCAGCTTCTCAAGCTGCTCCCTGTTGATGAAGCCCCTCTTGTAGGCAATTTCCTCGATGCAGGATATGTAGAGCCCCTGCCTCTTCTGGAAGGCCGCGACGAAGTCCGCGGCGTCGAGCAGCATGTCGTGGCTGCCCGTATCGAGCCACGCGAATCCGCGTCCCAGCGTCTCGACGTAGAGATCCCCGCGCTCCAGATAGGCGTTGTTGACGCTCGTGATCTCGAGCTCCCCGCGGGCGGAGGGCTTCACGTTCTTCGCGATCTCAATCACGTCATTGTCATAGAAATAGAGCCCCGGCACGGCATAATTGGACTTTGGATTTGCGGGCTTCTCCTCGATGGAAACCGCTCTACCGTTCTCATCAAATTCCACAACGCCGTACTCCCTCGGGTCCTTGACATAATACCCGAAGATCGTCGCGCCCTTTTCCCTCTTTGCCGCGGTCATCAGCACGCGGGAAAAGCTCTGCCCATAGAAAATGTTGTCGCCCAGAACCAGCGCCACGCGGTCATTTCCCACAAACTGTTCTCCGAGGATAAATGCCTCCGCCAGCCCGTTCGGATGCTCCTGCACGCAGTAGGAGAAATTCATCCCGAGCTGCTCTCCCGTTCCGAAGAGCTCCTCGAATACGGGGAGGTCCCTCGGTGTGGAAATGATCAGAATCTCCCGGATCCCGGCCAGCATGAGCGTCGACAGGGGATAGTAGATCATCGGCTTGTCGTAAACCGGCATGATCTGCTTGCTCACCGCCTTCGTCAAAGGATAGAGTCTGGTTCCGGCTCCGCCGGCAAGTATGATACCCTTCATGTTCTTCCCTCATCTAAAAAACATCTGTGTGCTTATACTGTGCCGGATTCCTGCGGATCCCGTCACAATGCCCTGCAGGTTCCTGTATATCGCATCATCGATGACTTCACGCCTTCCGGTGCATCGCCGTCACAAGAGACCTCATAGGAGGCCTCACCGGTTCCCGTACATCTCCTCGTAGTACGTCTGGTACGCGCCGCTCGTGACGCGCGCCATCCAGTCCTCGTGGTCGAAATACCAGGCGATGGTCTTCCGGATTCCCTCCTCGAAGCACGTCTCGGGATACCAGCCCACCTCGGCCTTGATCTTGTCCGGAGCGATCGCATAGCGGCGGTCGTGCCCCTTGCGGTCGGTCACGTAAGTGATCAGGTCCTCGCTTACGAGTTCCTTTCTCGGATCGCCGTCCGGGAGCATCTCCTTCAGCGTGTCAATAATCGTGTGAATGATCTGGATATTCTGCCTCTCATTGTGGCCTCCGATGTTGTAGGTCTCGAAGAGGCGTCCCTTCTCCTGCACGAGGTCGATGCCCTTGCAGTGGTCCTCGACGTAGAGCCAGTCGCGGACATTCTTCCCGTCTCCGTAGACAGGGAGCTTTACCCCGTGGAGCGCGTTGTTGATCATGAGAGGGATCAGCTTCTCCGGGAACTGGTACGGGCCGTAGTTGTTGCTGCAGTTTGTGATATTTGCAGGAAAACGGTACGTGTCGATGAACGCCTTCACCATAAAGTCCGAAGAGGCCTTGGAGGCGGAATACGGGCTGTGCGGGTCATATTTCGTCGTCTCGTAGAAATAGTCCTTCTCGTCCGTGAGGGAGCCGTAGACTTCATCCGTGGAGACGTGCAGGAACTTGTGGTCGGGCCTGAAGCTGCCGTCGCAAAGCTCCCATGCCTTCTTCGCGGCATTTAACATCGTGAGCGTCCCGAGCACATTGGTCTTCACAAAGACGCCCGGATCCTCGATGCTTCTGTCCACATGGCTCTCCGCCGCAAAATGCACCACCCGGTCGATATCCGCGGAGGCGAACACTGCGTCAATCGCCGCCGCATCGCAGACATCCGCCTTCACGAAGGAATAATTCGCCCTTCCTTCCACGTCGCGGAGATTCTCGAGATTACCGGCATAGGTCAGCTTGTCCACATTGATGATGCGGATGTCGTCCCCGTATTTTTTAAACATATAGTGGATGTAGTTTGACCCAATGAATCCGGCCCCGCCGGTCACCAGATAAGTATGCATACCTTTTCCTCCAAATACTGTCCGCCGTCACATCACCGTCACGGTGCAGACCGCCTTCTTCTTTCCGTCCTTCGCGACCGCCTTGATGACCGCCGTTCCTCTTCGCAGTGCCTTCACGACGCCGTTTTTGTCCACTCTTGCGACCTTGTTGTTCGACGACTTCCAGGTCACCTGGCGGTTGGTCGCATAGGACGGCGTGATTTTCACTTTGAGCTGCTTCGTCTTCCCGGCCTTTATGCTGAGCTTTTTCTTATTCAGCTTAATCGACGCGACCGGATAGCGCTTCACGGTGACTGTGCAGGTCTGGGACTTTTTGCCCGCAGTGGCTGTAATACTCGCCTTACCGGGCCTCAACCCCGTGACCATCCCGCTCTTCGTGACCGACGCGACGGAAGGATTGCTGCTCGTCCACGTTACGAAAGGATAAGTCGCGCTCGCGGGCGACACCTTTGCCGAGAGGCCTTCCGCGTAACCGACCGGTATGGTCAGCTTCGTCTCCGAGAGCCGGACCCTGGTCACCGGGACTTCATACGAAGTCACCTTGCAGACCGCGAACTTGTCCGTGTCCTTCACCTGGGCTTTGATCTCGGCGGTGCCCGGAGCAAGGAGCTTCACGGCCCCGTCTGCCGTCACGGTCGCTATGGCCGGATTCGAGCTGCTCCACTCGACTGCCATGGAAGAGGCATTTTCCGGGGAAATGGACGCCTGCAGCGAGAAGGTGTCTCCCGTGCCAGCCGTGTACTCGCTCAGGTCAAGAGCGACGGACTCAGCGACCGGGATCTTCGGAACGTCCGGGATGTTGTAGACGTACAGGTTGTCCGTCCTCCAGCTGGAGGGCCAGGGGTCGTCCACAAACGGCTGAACCGACTGAATGCGCGTATTGCTCCCGCAGTCATACCGGCTGAGCGTCATATTGGAGCGGTTGAACCCGATCGTGACAAATGTATGCGAGTAGTAGGTCGTCGTCGTGTGCATGATGAGCACGATCGAGCCGTACCCGATGTCACTTAAGGACCTGGACTCAACGAAACCGTGGTTCCTCAGGTAGGGGCGCATCGTGCCGCAGGTGATTCCGCCGGTCTCCTGATCCTGGAAACCCAGATCCCACAGCGCCTTCGCGATGAGCCGGTCGCAGCTGATCTTCTTGTCCGACGTCGGGACTGCCCTCCTCGAATCGCCGTATATATACCCGTTCTTCCTCGCAGTCGCAGCGACGTTCGCCACCGCCTTCACGAACTGCTCGCGCGTGATCTCCGACGCGTCAGTCGCTGCTTCCGCCGAACTTAAGCCAAAGACCGCAATCAAAGCAAAGAACAAAGAAAGGAGACAAGCCGGCAAGGCCCGTCTGCCCTCCTTCCGTTTTGAAACAGAAATCATAGAATAAAACCTCTTGAAACCTCAAAATCTCTGATCCGCTCAGTCTTTTCCTCTGCGGAATACAGCTGTCAGAAGGATCAGGATAATTCCGAGGAGAATGAGCAGGGACAGCACGGCAATTGCGATAAATGCATTCCGGTTCATCGTGACGCCGAGCGGAAGCGAAACCTTCTGCGCCGCCTTCGTCTCGGGTGCCTCGGCGGTATCCGTCGTCTGAACCTGAGGTGCGCCCTGCACTCCTGCCTGCGCACCCGCTGCATCCTGTGTTCCGACGGCCTGCCCGCCCGCAGCGTTCTGCGTTCCGGCCTGCGCGCCCGCCACGTCCTGCGTTCCGACGGCCGGTACGCCCGCTGCGTCCTGCATTCCGACCTGTGTTCCCGCTGCGTTCGGAGCTCCGGCCACAGTGCCCGCGACATCTGCGGTCCCGGCCTCAGCTCCGGCCGGCACGGCCTGCGTTGCAGC
>CADCPJ010000378.1 GCA_902803245.1 uncultured Lachnospiraceae bacterium
CCCATTGTCACCTTTCTGGCTCATAAAAAGCTTGACAATGAATCCGCCTGTATACCAGTATACATAAAACCGCCCGCCAAAGCGAGTCATAAAGCCGATTCTCCCGAATCTGCTTTAAGCGGCAAATACTTCCGCATCCACTATATACACTTCTCTCCTATATATGCTTCTCTCCTATATACACTTCTCTCCTATATATGCTTCAGCGAGAAGTCCTGCGTGACCATGCTCAGGTTCGGGCTGTAGTACGGGTCGCCGTCTCTTAGAATCTCAGGCCAGCATTTGGCAAAATACTGGCTCTCCTTATTGAATCTCCGCACCTTCTCGGGCGTGTTCTCGAGCCCTCTCGACCTGGATTCATAGTGATACGCCTCCGCATACGGATTGTACACGATCAGGTATCCCGCCCGGCGTATCTTCATGCACAGGTCGATGTCGTTGAAAGCCACGGCCAGTTCCTCCGTGAACCCGCCGATCCCGCGGAAGACCTCGCTCCGGACGAGCATGCAGGCCGCCGTCACGGCGCTCATGTCCTGCTGGCAGATGATCCGGTGCTGGTAGCCGGTGTCCCCCCGCTTCTGATTGACAAATGCGTGCCCCGCGACGCCGCCCCATCCGATGATCACACCCGCGTGCTGCACGGTGTCGTCGCCGTAGTAGAGCCTCGCTCCGACCGCTCCCACGTCAGGGCGGAGGCCGAAGCCCATCATTTCCCGGATCACGTCCGAGATGAATTCCACGTCGTTATTGAGGAAGAGCAGGTAGTCCCCATGAGCCTCTCTCACACCGAAGTTGTTGATGGCAGAGAAATTGAACCCGCCCTTGTAGGTGAGCACCCGGATGCGCGGGTCGGCCGCTTCAGTTTCCTTGTAGAAGGCAAATGTCTCCGCCTCCTCGCTGTTGTTCTCGATGATGAGGATCTCGAGATTCGACCAGGTGCTGCACCTTGCGATCGAGTCGAGGCATTTCCGAAGGTCCTTTATGTGGTCCTTATTCGGAATGATCACGGATACGAGCGGCTCCTCTTTCCAGTTCCAGGTCGTGCGGATGAGGCCGGGGTACTCGCCCTCGTGGGCCGTCGCCGGATAGCCGAGCCGGTCATAGTGTGCCTGGACCGCGCGCCGCCCCGCCTCAAATGCATACCTCTTCGACTCGGGATTCGCCGCCGTGCTTCCCTCGAAGAACCTCCAGTGGTACAGCACCTTCGGGATGTGCGTGATCCGGTCCGTCCTCTCCACGGCCCTTAAAAGAAAGTCGTGATCCTGAGCTCCGTCGTATGCCGGGTCTAGAGGCCCGACTTCGTCAAGAAATGCTCTCCGCACGCACACGATGTGGCACATGTAGTTGACCGAGCAGAGAAGATCCGGGTCAAAGTCCGGCTTCATATTCGGCTGCATATATTTCTCGCCGATCCCGATCTTGTCCTCGTCGGTGTAGATCAGGTCGCTGTCCTCCCTCATGGCCGCGCAGGCGATCTCATAGAGCGCATTTGGCGCGAGCAGGTCGTCGTGGTCGGCAAAAAGGACGTAATCTCCGTTCGCCTCCTCTATGGCCGCGTTCGTGTTCATGGAGATGTTCATTTTTTCATTGTGGAAAATGGCGCGGATCCGCGCATCTCCCCTCTCCAGCTCCTTGAGGACGCCCTCGATCGGCGAGTCCGCCCCGCTGCCGTCGCTCAAGATCAGTTCCCACCGGTCATAGCTCTGATTCACCACGGATTCCGTAAGCTCTCGCAGGTAGTTCTCCGGCGTGCGGTAGCAGGGAACGACGACGCTGATGAGCGGCCTTCCCTCCATCAGAGCGGTATTCTTCCGCTCCTTCGCGAGCTCTCTCTCCGACGGGAGGTGCTTCCGGATCCAGTCCGCGTAGACGACCTGCTTCATCGCCGGGTTGAAGAGGCGGTTATAAGTCTTGTTCCAGAGCTCCCCCGGGCCGTTGAATCGAAGGACGTTCATGCCCTTCTTCATGAGCCGGGATGCCCTCGCAGCCTGGTATCCCGCCTGCCCGGTGGGAAATGCCCGCGTGATCCGGCAGTCCTCCGTCTCAAAGCGCACGTACACCTTCTCCTCCGGGATCGGGCGGAGCTCGATGTGGAAGCCGTTGTCCGGCGTCACAGGGTACTCGTCAAAGAGCTCCACCGTGTCGAAGCGGCGGTATCTCTCGGCGGCGGCCATGATTCGCTTCCCGTTTCTGTCAAAGATCCTGATGGCGACCGGCTTCTTCGCAACGGCCCACCCCTGGATTCTCACGTATCCGTCTTTTGCGCTGACCGCGAAGTCGTCCAGATAGATGCGGATCGGCTTTCTCTTCTGCTCAAGCTCCTTTACACTGATGGCAAATGCGAGGCGCTTTCCGCCCTCCCCATCAGCGTATATGCGGAGCTCCCCGCCTCTTCCGGCAGCTCTTCTCTTCCGGCCTTTTCCTGCCGAAACGCCTCCTGCTGTACTGCTTCCTGCTGTACTGCTTCCTGCTGTACTGCTTCCTGCCGCGCCGCCTCCTGCTGTACTGCCTCCTGCCGCGCCGCCTCCTGCTGTACTGCCTCCTGC
>CADCPJ010000379.1 GCA_902803245.1 uncultured Lachnospiraceae bacterium
CCCGTCGCATCGACGCACACGGCCCTTCGCCCCGGGATATCAAACGTCCCGTCCTCAAAGAAGCAGCGGGCGCCTTTGGAGCCGAGGGTCTCGACGATCAGGCGGATCCCGTATTTCTTCAGCAGGGAGGGAAGGTTCTCCTCTCCCCCCATCATCTCCACTTCTTCCTCGGAGATCTTGAGAATATCGATATAGGGAAGGATCTCGAAGACCTTGTCGGCGCACGCCTTCACGTCGTCGTTCCACATCACATTCCTGTAGTTTACGTCGAAGCTGACGAGCTTCCCGGCCTCCGAAGCGAGTCTTAAGGCCTTCACCGTGGCCTCCGCCTCAGGAGATGCGGAGAGAGAGCAGGATCCCGCATGGACGATCACCGCGTCCCTTATGTCCTCCTCTTTGACATCATCTTCCGAGAGGAACATGTCCGCGCCGGGCTTTCTGGCAAACGTGAAGCTCCTGTCGCCGTCCTCTTTCAGAGTGACAAATGCCATGGTCGTGATGGCCTCTTTGCAGAAGTCCTCCCTGATTCTTCTCACATGGTACTCCTCAAGCGTGTCCGCAAGAAAATGCCCGAAATCGTCGTCGCCGAGGCTGCAGAGCATCCCGGCCTTCAGGCCGTTTCTCGAGACCGCGCACGCCACGTTGGCCGGCGCGCCTCCTGCATTTCGGATATAGCTGGCCGGTTCCGTTCCGGGGATAAAATCGATTACCATCTCACCGATACTGAATAGATCCATACTGATTTCTCCTTTAGAAAGAGCACATCGTCCCTGAGGCACAGTTTGTATGTTCGATTAACTATTGCCCCGAAAAAAGAGAACCGCCGCTTATTTCTACAGTCTCTTATCTTGCGATTCACATCCTGTTGTATCCGGGGTCTTCTTAATTCCCTGCAGCGATTCCTGCTGTTGTCCCAGTACTTAGTTTGTTCAATTAACTTTAACGACTCGATTATAGTTTTCCGGATTCTCATCGTCAATCACTTATCTGACGATCTCAATCATTTCTATCATTTTACTAAAAATCGACGACAATATTTGTTCAATATTCGCAACTGTTTAGTCGGAAAGGCAAAACCGTCTGATGGCAGCTCCCGCTCCGTTCCGGAGATTGTCTCCCGTGACCGCCTCACAGATCTGAAGGATCTCGGGCACGGAGTTTCCCATCGCCACGGGCAGGCCGACCGCCTTCAGGAAGTCCAGGTCATTCAGGGAGTCGCCCACCCCCATCACTTCCTCCATCCCGATCCCGAGATGTCCGCACAATAAGGCAAGACCGGCCGCCTTCGTCACATTCTCCGCGGTCATTTCCAGGGCAGTCAGACCGGTATATACGCTTGTGACCGGCAAGGGAAGAAGATCCTTCATGGCCCTCTCCCGGTCCGAAGGGGAGCGGAAATAGATGTTCACCTTCGGTATGGCTTCGTGCCTTTTGAGCTCCTCGCGCATCGAAGGGACGCCTCTCGCCGTCTTGTCAAACGTCTCCTGATATTCGGCCCTGCGGAAGACCGCAAGGTTCGGGAGGTCCTCTTCGGACGCGATCGACTCCGTCTCAGTGAGAAAATGAAGCATGCCGCGGTATGTTTCCGCCGTCTCAAGGATCTTTCCGGCATGCTCCGACCGGATCGCCCTGACGAAGAGAGGGCGGTCCTTTGCAAAATCGTATACGACAGCCCCGCTCATGCACACCGCATAGCGCATGGCAGGGAGCATCTGCGTGTACGGGCGCAGCTCGGCCACCGCCCTCCCGGAGCAGTAGACCACCTCGACCCCTCTCTCCGACGCCAGATTGATATCCCGGATCGTGTCCGGGTGGATGGTCTTGTCCGGCATAAGGAGCGTGTCGTCCATATCGAGGGCCGCCATCGTGTACCTGTTTTGTCTCATCGAAATCCGCCTCCGTTATCTCTCAACCACTATAATACGGCGCCCCTTAAAGGCGCCGCAACATCGTTTTGCAACTGTTCAGTTCAAACACAAAAAACAATTTCGTTAACGACTATAAATGCAAGTCATTCCTTCACCCGGATCTCCACGACGCCGGCCGCGGGGATGAGGGCCGCGAGCTTCCTTCCGTCCGCCGTCACGCCTTTGTAGTCCGCTTCCTTTACCTTCTCCGGCTCCTCGAAGGTGTTGTATGCATGGAAGTCGTCCGAAAAGACCGCCTTCGCCTCGACGAGCTCCTTCGCGTCTCCGGCGAAGAGAATGTCCACGGTCTTCGCCTCGGTGGCGGAGAGGTTTCCGAGCGTGATCGTGATGATTCCGTCCTTTGCGGACACGGATTCGGTGATTTCGGGGATCTCGTTTTCCCCCTCTCCGACTGTCCCGTCGCCGCTCAGCGCGCTCTCGAGGAGCTCCGCTCCCTGGTGATGGCGGAACATATGCATCACGTGGTAGGTCGGGGTCTTTATCATCTTCTCGCCGTCTGTCAGGATCACGGACTGCAGCACGTTCACCATCTGGGCGACGCAGGCCAGCTTCACGCGGTC